>JAYURR010000252.1:0-21847 GCA_043756605.1 Chitinophagaceae bacterium | reverse complement strand
AAATTTATTAAAAGAGAAAACCGGCTCTTTAATGGCAAAGCCGGTAAGTTTTTTATCGAAAGTAAAATCTTTCAGTTTGTTTACACCAATCATGATCTTGGTTGCAATATTTAAATAAGGTATTTGGTACGCTTTGGCGATGAAAGGCGTGGTACGACTGGCTCTTGGGTTTGCTTCTATCACATATACATTACCATCTTTAATGGCAAACTGAATATTGATAAGCCCTTTGATATGCAATGCCCGGGCAATTTTTTCGGCATACTCTTCCATGGTATGCACAATTAATGGTGAGAGGTTGAACTGTGGCAACACCGCATTACTATCGCCACTGTGGATGCCAGCGGGTTCAATATGCTCCATCACACCCATCACATGAAAATCTTCACCATCAAAAATGGCATCAATCTCTGCTTCCTGGCAACGATCTAAAAAATGATCAATTAAAATTTTATTACCGGGTAAATGTTTTATCAAACTCAATACGCCTTTTTCAAGATCTTCATCATTAATTACAATACGCATTCGCTGGCCGCCTAAAACATAACTTGGCCTGATGAGGACGGGGTAACCAACCTGCTTAGCCACTTCAATTGCTTCATCGGTATTATAAGCCGTGCCGTAATTTGGATAAGGAATCTCCAGGCTTTTCAGCATATCACTAAACCTGCCGCGGTCTTCGGCAATATCCATACTATCGAATGAAGAGCCGATTATCTTAATTCCTTTTTCGTGCAAACGTTTGGCAAGTTTGAGGGCTGTTTGTCCGCCCAGTTGCACAATTACACCATAAGGTTTTTCGTGTTCAATAATTTCCCAAAGGTGTTCCCAAAATACCGGTTCAAAATAAAGCTTATCAGCAATATCAAAATCGGTGGAAACAGTTTCGGGATTGCAGTTTACCATAATGGCTTGGTAACCGGCTTCTTTTATAGCAAGTAAACCATGCACACAACAGTAGTCAAACTCAATACCCTGGCCAATTCTGTTAGGGCCGCTACCCAATACAATTATTTTTTTCTTATCAGAAACTATTGATTCGTTAGAAAGAATTTTTGCAATCTCAGGCTCTTGCCTTGTTCCCCCCTTGGGGGGCTTGATTGGTTTGTTTTCAAAAGTAGAATAGAAGTACGGCGTCTTCGCTTCAAACTCGGCACTACAAGTATCCACCATTTTAAACACACGGGTAAGGCCCATGGCTTTTCTTCTTTCGTAAATTATTTCGGCATCTTCTTCCTTCATAATGCGAACTAGCTGCTCATCGCTAAAGCCTAAAAATTTTGCTTCTTTTAAAACATCATCTGGCAAAGTTTTTAAATCGTATTGTGCAATAAGTTTTTCGCAATCGCATATCTTTTGTATCTGGTAAATAAACCAGCGGTCAATTTTTGTGCTTTCGCAAATGCGTTTTATGCTGGCGCCAGCCATCAGCGCATCTTTAATGCGGAAGATCCTGTCCCACTTGGGTATTTTAATATACTCAATCAGCTCATCGGCATGCATTAAACTCTTACCATAATAACCTAAACCTACTGCTTCATTCTCCAAACTCTGACAGGCTTTTTGCACCGCCTCGGCAAAACTTCTTCCAATACCCATTACTTCGCCCACACTTTTCATCTGAAAGCCCAAAGTATCTTTTGCACCTTTAAATTTATCAAAGTTCCAGCGTGGTATTTTTACAATAACGTAATCCAATGCCGGTTCAAAATAAGCCGAGGTTGATTGTGTGATTTGATTTTTTAATTCATCCAGGTTGTACCCAATGGCCAGCTTGGCGGCAATTTTTGCAATGGGGTAACCGGTTGCTTTACTGGCAAGTGCCGATGAGCGGCTAACTCTTGGATTAATCTCTACCACAATAATTTCTTCGGTTTGCGGGTTAAGTGCAAACTGCACATTACAGCCACCTGCAAAATTTCCGAGCTCCCTCATCATCCTTATGGCTGTGTTACGCATAAGTTGGTAAGCCGTATCGCTCAAAGTCATTACCGGCGCCACTGTTATAGAGTCGCCGGTGTGTACACCCATGGGGTCAAAATTTTCAACGCCACAAATAATTACCACATTATCTGCATTATCTCTTAACAATTCAAGCTCAAATTCTTTCCAGCCAAGCACGGCTTTTTCTACCAGTACTTCATGTATGGGGCTTGCAATTAACGCCGTGTTCAAGGCTTCATCCAACTCAGCTTTATTAAATACTATACTGCCGCCACTGCCACCCAAAGTAAAAGATGGCCGTAGCACTAACGGAAATCCAATCTCCTGTGCAAATTCTTTTCCCTCTAAAAATGAGTTGGCAATTTTTGCCTGGCAAACCGGTATACCCATTTCAATCATCCACAGGCGAAATTTTTCCCGGTCTTCGGCCTTATCAATGGCTTTTATATCTACGCCAATCAATCTTACATTATACTGTTCCCAAATACCCAGCTCATCTACTTCTTTACAAAGATTAAGTGCTGTTTGGCCGCCCATGGTTGGCAACACGGCATCAATTTTATTTTCCTTTAGTATCTGCTCAATACTTTCAACCGTAAGCGGCAACAGGTAAACCCTGTCGGCCATCATAGGGTCGGTCATAATGGTGGCCGGGTTACTGTTTATCAGTATCACTTCTATACCTTCTTCCCTTAGCGAACGGGCGGCCTGTGTGCCAGAGTAATCAAACTCGCAGGCCTGGCCAATTACAATAGGGCCCGAGCCAATAATTAAAACTGATTTGATGGAATTGTCTTTTGACATAATGATGTTGCCGGTGTTGTGGCGTGCAAAAGTAATTGTAATTGAGGTAAATAAAAAGAGGTTGCGTATTCATTTTTAGTTTTGCAGGCACTATCCTATGTTTGCAGTTAAAATCAATTGTATTGAATTTACTTTGGCTATACAGAAAAATTTTTTTTACATTAATTTTTCTTGTGTTTATTTCAAATGCATCAGCACAGCTTTTTCCTGCAAAAAACTACGACCGTGATTTTTTTGGATACCCGGTTGCAGCTAAAAAAGGTTTGGCTGCCAATTTTGGCGAGTTAAGGCCCAATCATTATCATATGGGATTAGATTGCCGTACAGATCAATCTCAAAACAAAAAAATACTTGCAGCCGCCGATGGTTACATTGCCAAAGTAAAAATTGAATCGTACGGTTTTGGGCGGGCCATTTACATAAACCATCCCAATGGGCTTACCACTTTATATGCTCACCTGAACGATTTTAATGCGGAGCTGGAAAAATATGTTAAACAACAGCAATACACTTTAAAAAGCTGGGCTATTTACCTGGATATACCTGCCAATTTATTTCCGGTACAAAAAGGCGATACCATTGCCCTCAGTGGCAACACCGGCGGCTCTCAAGGGCCACACCTGCATTTTGAGGTAAGAGATACCAAAACCGATAAAGTTTTAAATCCATCTTTATTTAATTTTCAAATACCAGATGATGTAGCACCGGATATTTACAGGCTGGCGGTTTACGACCGCTGTTTAAGCACTTACGAACAATCACCAAAAATTTTTACACTAAAAAAAGTGAATGGCATTTATGTTACATCACCGGCACTTATTATTGCCAGTACAGATAAGGTAAGTTTTGGTATTTCGGCATACGACAGGTACACAGGCTCAGCTAACAAAAACGGTATTTACGAAACCGTTTTGTACGAAAATGATACACCCATTGTTGGTTTTCAGTTAGATAGTATAAGCTATGATGAAACCCGGTATTTAAATGCACATATAGATTACAAGACCCGAAGTGGCGGCGGCCCTTTTATAGAGCATGTTAGTAAACTGCCGGGTTACAATAATAGTGTGTACAAAAAATTTAATGGCGATGGTGTTATTAATATTGAAGATGACAGTACACACAAAATGAAAATTGTTGTAAAAGATGCGTTTGGAAACACATCGGTACTGCAGTTTGCCGTACAGCGTAATGCAAAAATCAGGGAAACAAAAGTGGAGGATTCTGTCGGTTATTTTCAGCCCAGGGCATTTCATCCCGGCTTTATAAATATTTTTGAAAACGCCACAATCCGTTTTTATCTGCCCCAAAACTGCCTGTACGATTCTATGCGTTTTCAATACAACGAAACGCCGGATAAAACCGGCTACCCCGTTTACCAGTTGCACAATACAAGGGTTCCGCTGCAAAGAATTTTTCCCATTAGCATTAAAGCAATAACGCCTTTACCAAACAAAATGGTAATGCACCGTTTTGCAAATGGCAAAAACGATTTTGCCAAAGCCGAGCCAGAAAATTACAGAGATGAAACAGGCTGGTACAAAGCCAGCTTTAGAGAGTTTGGCAGTTTTGAATTAATGGTTGATACAGTGGCCCCAAATATTAACCCTATTGGCTTTAAAGATGGCATGAACTGCAGCAAACAAAGCCGTATAGTTTTTGCTGTAAGTGATAATACAGAAGCGGTGAAATTTACCGCATTATTAGATGGTAACTGGCTACGTTTCAGCAACGATAAAGCCAGCAGGTTTATTTATAATTTTGATGAAATGTGCCCTGCAGGTTTGCATGAATTAAAAATAATTGCAGAAGACCAGGTGGGGAATGTGGCAGAGAAAATTTATAGGTTTACGAGATAAAGAAACGTTAATCTGTTAATCCGTTAATTAGTTAATTGGTATTTGCAGCTCAACGAATAAACGGATTAACCAATTAACGGATTAACAATGACTCAACTTACAGAAGGCAAAAAAGCACCTGCATTTAAAGGTAAAGATCAGAACGGCGAAACCATTTCTTTGGCCGATTTTAAAGGCAAAAAAGTGGTGCTGTATTTTTATCCCCAAGATGATACGCCCACCTGCACCGTGCAGGCATGCAACCTGCGGGATAATTTTAGCATCTTAAAAAAAGAAGGTTTTATTGTGTTGGGCGTAAGCCCCGATGAAGAAAAAAAGCACAAAAAATTTGAGGCAAAATACGATTTACCTTTTACTTTAATTGCCGATGCCGGGCATAAAATTATTGACAGCTACGGCGTTTGGGGAGATAAGCAAATGTACGGCAGAACCTACATGGGCCTGCATCGTACCACATTTTTAATTGATGAAAAGGGGATTATACGCAAAATATTTATCAAGCCTAAAAGCAAACAACACACCGAAGAAATTTTAAAAGCCTGGCAACTTATTCAAGAAAAAATACGTTAGTTATTTATCACAACTTTAAAATCATTTTTATGAAAAAGATATTTGTAATCATCACGCTTATTTTTACTTCAGCAGCTTTGTTTGTTGGATGCAGCAAAGGCGGTACTACAACATCGGGTGGTACAGGTGGCGGCGGCGGTATCACATTTTCCTGCGCTGGTATTAGTCCTAAATTTTCAACCGATGTGCAACCCATACTAACCTCTGTATGCTCCGTAAACAGTAATTGCCATGCAACGGGTACAACCAATTCTGGCGGGCCTTTTACCAACCATACACAAGTGTTTGCAAAAAAATCAGATATCAGGGCTGCCATTCTTTCGGGCAGAATGCCGCAGAGCGGTACCATTACCCAGGCACAGATAAATGCTTTTATTTGCTGGATAGACAGTGGCGCACCTAACAATTAGAAACTAAGTTTTGGATAAACTTCATTTCAACATAAAAGAAAACTCCTGGCTGGCAAAAATTGCCGCTAAAAAATTAAAAGCCAATGCCGTGGCCATGGTGTTGGGTAAAACCATTCATCTGCACAACACTACCAAAGCCAATTTTTTAAAAGATGAAAGATGGCTAAAGCATGAGCTTTGCCACATTAAACAATTTGCAGCGCATGGTTATTTTTTATTTGTTGTAAAATACCTGTGGGAAAGTTTACGCAAAGGTTATTACAATAATCGTTTTGAGGTGGAGGCAAGAAAGGCAGAAGAGTTATAAAGCCGGGAAATTTATCGCAGAGATAGTAGAGAAGCTGAGACATCAGTAGATAGCTTTGCGCCCTCAGCGTGAAACATTATAACACCCATTCCACTTCTCCAAAATCAAACTCCCGTTCAAAAGCATCTACGGTTACCAATTTGCCCTGCAGAGATACTTCTTTAATAACCGTATCAAATTTTACCCCGCTTTTACGCAAGGTTACCAGTTCATTAATTTTATAAAGATGCTGGTTGTATTGTTGCAGTATTTCTACCAGGCTTAATGCTTCATCAAATTTTTTCATCAGTAATGCACAAAGTTCTTTTGCAAGCTCAATCGTATTAAAATTTTTACCGGTAATCTGCTTCAGCGAAACTGCATTCAGCAGACTTTTATCAAAAACCGTCTGGTTAATATTTATCCCAATGCCAACCACGGCCCATTTCCAGGTTTGGGCCTGCAGTTTATTTTCAATTAAAATGCCTGCTGCCTTTCTGTCACGCCAAAACAAATCATTTGGCCATTTTATTTTAGTTTCTCCATCAATATATTTTGCTAAAAACTCAAAACATGCAACAGCCACAGTTGCACTTAAATGAAACTGGTTTACAATTTTCATTTTTGCTGGCTCTAAAACAAGGCTCATGGCTATGTTTTTGCCTTTTTCCGATGCCCAGTTTTTACCGCGTTGGCCTTTACCGGCTGTTTGCTCATTTGCAAACCATGCCATTCCATGCTTTGCCAATCCATCAGCAATCCTCGCCATGGCATAGTTATTGGTACTGTCCACGGTATCTAAAATGGTAAAAAAACTCCCTTCAATCATAACAATTCAAATGGCAAAGAAGTGTTACTTTTGCCAATAATTGCAAGCTACGGGCTGGTTTATTAAAAAACAATAACAAATGGGGTGTTGGCAAACATTTGCTGCACCTGTTAAAAATTAAAAATTACAACAGGTTTGAACAATTTAAACGCATTAACTACCCGCAAAAAAAGCAGTATTGTACGGGTAACCAGAAACAGTAAAATCTTTAAAGCCATCATTCACGCCATCCAGGAAAAAAAAGGCGAAAAAATTATCAGCCTCGATCTGCGCAAAATTCCCGAAGCGGTTGCCGATTTTTTTATAATTTGTCAGGCATCCAACACAACCCAATTAAGGGCCATTGCCGATTTTATTGAGACAGATGTAAAAGAAAAATGCCTGGAATCGGCTTACAAACACGAAGGCCGCCAGGGACAACAATGGATTTTAATAGATTATGTTAATGTGGTAGTACATGTTATGTTGCCCGAGCCACGCAAATTCTATCAACTGGAAGAAATGTGGAGCGATGCTCCGGTTATGGAACACGAAGGATAAAAAATATTTTAAAATAATAACAAAACACAAACGTCTATTGTTAAAAGTAAACAACAAAACACCGTACGCCCAACAATAGCATAAAAAAATATGAATCAGCAAGACAGCAAAAAAAAGTTTAATCCTGACAATATACCCACTAAAGGAGATGATAAGAAAAAGCCAAAGTTCAATATCTATTGGGTTTATGGCGTTATTTTTCTTACCATTATTGCGTGGAATTTTTACCGCACAGTTGACAGTGCAGGCATAGAAACCGATCAGCAAAAATTTTATGCAATGGTATCGCAGGGCGATGTGTTTAAAATGAAAACCATCCGTAATAAAAAAATTGTAAGGGTTTTTGTTAATAAAGATAGTTTGGTTGCCAAAGCCGGTTTTTACAAACCTGTGCTGAACAAAAAAGCTGATGATAAAAATTACGAAGCTGCGGCGGCTGTAAAACCCGATCAACCCCAATTATTTTTTAGTATTGTTGATGACAAAACTTTTGCCACACAAATGGCTGAGTTTTATAAAAACAATCCCGCCATAAAACAAATACCCGATTCGCCTGATGAAGAAGGTGAAATTTTTGGGCAGATCATCAGTACTTTATTACCCATTTTACTTATTGTTTTATTGTTTGTAATGATGATGCGCAAGGTAGGCGGGCCAGGTGGCGGCGGTGCAGGTGGTGGTATTTTCAGCATCGGAAAATCTAAAGCAACGCTGTTTGAAAAAGGCACCCGTGTAAACATAAACTTTGGCGATGTTGCCGGTTTGGATGAAGCAAAGGTGGAAGAGATGGAGATTGTTGACTTCTTAAAAAACCCTAAAAAATATACCGCACTCGGTGGTAAAATTCCAAAAGGAGCTTTATTGGTTGGCCCTCCGGGTACGGGTAAAACCTTATTGGCCAAAGCTGTTGCCGGTGAGGCACAAGTGCCTTTCTTTAGCCTGAGTGGTAGCGATTTTGTGGAAATGTTTGTAGGTGTTGGCGCAAGCCGTGTACGTGATTTGTTTAAGCAGGCACGTGAAAAAGCACCTTGTATTATTTTTATTGATGAGATTGATGCTATAGGCCGTGCAAGAGGAAAAAATATGATGATGAGTAACGATGAGCGTGAAAACACATTGAATCAATTGCTGGTAGAGATGGATGGTTTTGGAACAGATTTAGGTATCATTATTCTTGCTGCAACCAACAGACCAGATGTGTTGGATACAGCATTACTACGTCCGGGCCGTTTCGACAGACAGATATCTATTGACAGGCCAGATTTGGTAGGAAGAGAAGCTATTTTTAAAGTACACCTTGGCCCCATTAAAATTTCTGAAACATTAGATATTCATAAACTGGCCGAACAAACACCGGGTTTTGCCGGTGCCGATATTGCCAATGTTTGTAACGAAGCCGCATTAATTGCTGCCCGTAAAGGAAAAACGGCTGTGGACATGAGTGATTTTCAGGATGCCATTGACCGCGTTATTGGTGGGCTTGAGAAAAAGAACAAAATCATTTCTCCGGAGGAAAAAGAAATTATTGCTTACCACGAAGCCGGCCATGCTATTTGCGGCTGGTATCTGGAGCATGCTTATCCATTATTAAAAGTAACCGTAGTGCCACGTGGCACGGCTGCATTGGGTTACGCACAATACACACCTAAGGAGCAATATTTGTACAATACCGATCAGTTGATGGATCAGATATGTATGACGCTTGGCGGAAGAGCCAGCGAAGATATTTTCTTTGGTAAAATAAGTACCGGTGCCAGCAACGATCTGCAACAGATTACCAAAATTGCTTACAGTATGATTACTGTGTATGGTATGAATGATAAAGTAGGTAATATCAGTTACTACGATCCTAACCAGGAGAATGTTTTTACAAAACCATTTAGCGAAGAGACTGGTAAAATGATTGATGAAGAGGTGCGTAAATTGATTGACAATGCCTACCAGATAACCAAAAAACTTTTAACCGAAAAGAAAGGTGATGTAGAAAAACTTGCAAAAGAATTATTAAAAAAAGAAGTGCTGTTTAAGAGCGATGTAGAAGCGTTGATTGGTAAAAGGCCTTACGAAGAAAAAAAGACATTGGATATAGAACCAGAGCCAAAAGATGCTGTTGGTGCCGAGCCTTCAACAGAACTGCCCGAAGAATTAAAAACCCCACCGGCAATTTAAATACAATACTCTTGTAATAAACAAGCTGTCAGCCTTGTCATCTTGAGCTTGTCGAAAGATTGTCGAAGGCGGGTTTAAGAAAGCAAGAGTTTTCTTTATAACTTTATTATGTCTGCAACAACGGCAAAAGAAAATATTTTAAAAAGAATAAGGCAGGCACTGAGTCATCCGGTGCCTTTACCTTTTCCTCAAAGCGAAGGAACCAATTCAGTTTTTCATCCGGCAACCGATAGCCTGGATATAATTTTTGCCCAGGAGTTCATCAAAATGCAGGGCAAATTTTCTTTTTGTATTGATGAAGCAGAAATGCAGCAGCAGTTGCAGCAATTGATTGCCGAAAAACAATGGAATAAAATTTATTGCAATACCGATAAATGGAACCAGAAATTCAGCAACACCATTAATCTGGAAAGTTGCGATGCATCTATTACCGGTTGCGAATTTTTAGTGGCCCGTACCGGCACCATTGTAATGAGTGCTGCACAGCAAAGCGGCCGCACAGTTAGTGTGTATGCTCCCATTCACATTTGCATAGCATATACCAACCAGCTTGTGTACGATGTAAAAGATGCCCTGCAAAGTATCAAAGAAAAATACGCCGGTAATATCCCCTCACTCATCACTTTTGCAACCGGCCCCAGCCGCACTGCCGATATTGAAAAAACACTGGTAACCGGTGTACATGGCCCCAAAGAAGTTTATTGCTTTCTGGTAGAGGCTCCGTAATAAATTTGTATATTTGGTTAATGAATATTTCAAAAACATACAGGGTAGTTTTACGTAAAGAACCTGAAGGAACTTATACAGCCATCGTGCCTGCACTTCCTGGTTGCATTACCTGGGGCGAAACTATTGAACATGCCATGGAAATGGCTAAAGAAGCCATTGAAGGTTATATTGAAGTTTTAAAGGAAGAAGGTGAACCGGTGCCGGATGATAATGAAACATTAGAATACTCTTTGCAACTGACTCCATAAAAATAAGGTCTAAATTTATACGAAATTTTTAGCTGGCTGACTTGCTATTATTCAATGCTCTTACCTTTGTTTCATGAATCAAAGCCCGCAACATTTAATAAAGTTATTGGAGTAAAAAGGCTTTTTATTAAAAAGAATTACCGGCAGCCACCATATTTTCTTTCATCCTGAATTAAGAAAAACAATTGTAGTGCCGGTACATGGAAACAAAGATATTCCAAACGGAACATTCTTAAGCATTATTAAACAAGCCGGTATTACAAAAGAAGAAATTTAAACATGAGTAACGAGAATTATAAACTTTTTGTGTACGGCTCCCTCCGCAGCGGTTTCCGTAACCCGGTGTACGAATATCTTACCAAATATTTTCATTTGCTGGGCGAAGCCGTAGTAAAAGGAAAATTGTACGATTTGGGCGAATATCCTGCGGCAGCAGCAACTACCGAAGAAAAATTTATTTCGGGCGAATTGTATTGCATTAACAATCCACTCGAATTCTCCTGGGCCATTGGCCAGTTAGATGATTACGAAGGGTTGAATGTTGAGGAAGGCGAAACCGCTTTATATAAACGTGAAGAAGTGATAGCCTATAAAGATGGGGAAGCACATACAGCTTGGATATATTGGTACAATAAAGACCTTGCCGGTAATCCAGAAATTGAATCTGGTGATCTGATGCAATACCTGCAACAAAAAAATAAACCCTGATTGAATGGAAGTTCCGCACAATAAAAAAATATACTTCCTTTCCGATTTTCATCTCGGGGCACCCAATGCTGCCGAAAGCCTCCTGCGTGAAAAAATGATTATCCGGTTTTTTAATGAGATAAAAGAAAATGCCGCCCAGATTTTTATTGTAGGCGACCTGTTTGATTTTTGGTACGAGTACAAAAAAGTAGTTCCCAAAGGTTATGTACGCATACTGGGTAAACTGGCCGAGCTAACCGATGCAGGCATACCCATTCATTTTTTTGTGGGTAATCACGATATGTGGATGAAGGATTACTTTCAAACAGAGCTGAACATACCGGTTTATTTTGAACCGCTGCCTTTTGAATTTAACGGCAAAAAGTTTTTAGTAGGCCATGGCGATGGACTGGGCCCCGGCGACCATGGTTATAAATTTATCAAAAAATTATTTCGCAATAAAGCCTGCAACTGGTTGTTTGGCATTTTGCCGCCATACCTTGGCATGGGCATTGCACACTACTTCAGCAGAAAAAGCAGGGCGCAAACCGGGCAAACCAACGAAATATTTTTGGGCGAAGATGGAGAGTGGCTGATAACACATTGTAAAGAAGTGTTGCAAACAACATTTTACGATTACTTTATTTTTGGCCACCGGCACCTGCCCATTGATTTTACATTAAGCGAAAAAAGCAGGTACATAAATTTAGGCGACTGGATAAAATATTATAGCTATGCCGTTTTTGATGGAGAAAATATGGAGTTGAAATATTACGCCCCTATCTCCGCCGCAGCGGAGGAAAAGTAGAAGATTGGCTTTTTATTAAATAATTAATATTGAAAAAAAATAAATTAATACTCTCTTTTCTGTGCTTCTGTGCCTCTGTGGCAAACCCATTTGCAACGCAGGCGCAAAGCGATTCTGCATTTCAATTCCTCAAAACCATCAAAGGCGATTTTACTTATTTTAATGTAGATAACCTGGATAATATTTACCTGCTCAACAAAAACAACCAGCTTAAAAAAATAACTGAAAACGGAGATTCAGTTGCCGTTTTTAATGACGTAAAAAAATATGGCAATCCCGATTATATTGATGTTACCAACCCACTAAAAACATTACTCTACTATAAAAATTATTTAACAGTTGTGATGCTCGACAGGTTGTTAACCGTACGCAACAGCATCAACCTGCGCAAACAAAACATCTTCTACGTAAATAATGTCACCCTTTCTTACGATAACTACATGTGGATTTTTGATGAAGAAGATTACCGGCTAAAAAAAATTGATGAAGAAGGGAAAATTTTACAATCATCAACCGACTGGCGGATGTTGTTTGATACTGTGCCGGCACCGGTTAAAATGATTGACCGTGATAATTTTGTTTACCTGTACGACCCTTTAAAAGGCTTTTACATTTTTGATTATTATGGTGGTTTTAAAAACAGGCTGGCTTTTTTAAACTGGACCAATGTAGAAGTGAACGGAACTACGGTGTATGGTTTTGGCGATAATAAATTGTACAGTTACCAATTAAAATCGTTGCAATTAAAACAATATAAACTGCCTGCCTTTTTTGGAAAGTTTGACGCTATAAAAGCCATGAATGGAAAAGTATATCTGCTTAATGAAAAGGGAATAGACATTTACCAGATTAAATAATGCTGTTGATTATTGGTTAAACAACGCAGCAATTTCTTTATCCCATTTGCCGGTTTTACCATATTCAATTACACGGCCAATTTCTTTACCATCTTTCATAACAATAAAAGTAGGCACATTGGTAATGTTGAAAGCTTTGGCAATATTACCCAGCGATGTTTTTGCACGGTCAACGCCAAACATGGTTATTGCTTCATCGGGAAAACCGCTTTGCTCCTGCAGTTTAAAAAACTTAGGTAAAATAAATTGCGTATCCTCACACCAGGTGCCGCCAAAAACCACCAACTGGTATTTTGCTTTTGCTCTTTCAAATGCACTTAAAGTTGCACTATCAGCTTTGTAACCGCCCTGGTTGGGGCCAAACCATTTAAAGGCAGTATCGTTCTGAATCTGGTATTTATTAATTAATCCTCTTACAATTTTTACTTCTGGGTGCTTGGGATCCTGGCTTGCCTCGTATTGTGCCTGTGCAAACAAACCAGTTGTTGCAACAATCAAAAACATTGCACTCAATAAATATTTTTTCATAACCATAAATTTATGCGGAGATTTTTTTAAGAATTAAATATCGCAGTAAAAATTTAGCTGCACTAAAATTTTATGTTAACTGCTGGTTACGCTGTAGAGAAAGGCTGTCAGCCTGAGCTTGTCGAAGGCGGTTGTATTAGAACAAAGCCAGCTTCCGGATTTAACCCGCCTTCGACAAGCTCGGGCTGACACTCCATCAGCGACAATTACAAATCTGCTTTCAACTCTTGCAAAAAGCCCTTCAGTTTTTTTAAAGATTCTATCAAAGCAAATTTTTCATCTGCACGTTTATTCTGCTTTAAAAAATCTTTGGCTCCTTCTAATGTGTATTTTCTTTCACGCAGTAAATGATAAATAAGTTTCAGGTTTTTAATATCTTCTGGTCTAAAAAGCCTGTCGCCTTTGCCGTTTTTACGGGGCTTTAAAATATCAAACTCATTCTCCCAAAACCTTATCAGGCTTTGGTTTACCTTAAACATATTGGCAACAATACCAATGGCGTAATATTTTTTTTCAAACAGCACCACATCTTCAGGTATTTCAATCAAATCTGCCCCCGATTCTTTTTCTTTTAAACTCACCCGGCCACGGGTTAGTTTTATATTATCGCCCTTTGCTTTAATTTTTTCAGGCAAAGGTTTCTCAAGTGCCGGTTTCGCTATCACAACAGCCTTGGCCTCCGGTGTTTTTATAACCGGCTCCTCATCAAATGCAAAAGCTATTTGTTGTAACGCCATAATTTAAAATTAGGTAAAACTATTGGCTGTGCAATAAATACAGAAATAAATACATCAGAATTTTTTGCTACTTTACATTTATTACTCCCTTAAAAAACGCTTCTGATGATTAAGGTATTAATTCAAACCAGCTTTCTTATTTTATCTGCCTGCACTTGTTTTTCGCAAAGCAAATTCAACCCCTCCATAGAAGTTAGCATTGCGTACAGGCCAGGCCTAATAGAGTTATCTCGGTTTTCAAAATATCCTAACCCCAGCCCAAGGGGCTATACTTATGCTTATAGTTCCAAAAAGCATTTCAATAATGTAAGTTTATCATTAGCTGTACGGCAATTGGTATTAAAAAACAGAATAAGTATTCAGCTTGCATCTTACTTCAGGTATGGCCACTTGTATTATGGCAAAAATGCACAAGGCATTTCAAGCTCTAAAGAAAAAGAATACAAACGCCTGAAGTATGATTTATTTATTGATGGCATTTATCATTTTAAAAAAAGAAAACCTGCTTCTACAGGTATTCAACTGGGCATAGGTATTGGATTTATGAACAATGGTACCAATTTTGGAGATTCAGCCTGGCGGGGTAACAATTATGTTGCATCAGGGAGAGCTTTTAATATTTTTGCTCCACGGATAATTGTAGGCGTAAATAAAAATAATTTTTCGTTTTTTGCAATTGCTCATGGCACGCCCGATGCCGACTACGAAGGAAACCCATCCATCTGGCTGGAGTTTAAAGCAGCGTATTCATTTTCCCTTTTCAAAAAAAGAAAATAAATTAGTCAAAACTTTTCGCACTTCCGGTAGCAGCAATTTTAAGCACCCTGTCATATTGCTCGGCATTAAGGTCGTTAAAGAAAAAGTAAACAGGGTCAACGGGGCTGCCGTTTATATGTACTTCGTAATGGCAATGTGGGCCGGTACTGGCACCGGTACTGCCTATCCACCCAATAACTTCGCCACGTTTTACTGTTTTACCAACCGTTGTTTTTATGCGTACCATGTGCATGTAAACCGTTTCGTAACCGTAGCCATGGTTAATAATTACATGGTTGCCGGTGCCGGTGCCAACACCTGCGGTTGTTACCTTACCATCGCCGGTTGCATAAATAGGTGTGCCTTGCGGTGCTGTAAAATCCAACCCGTTGTGCATTTTTGCAATACCGTAAATTGGATGTATGCGCATACCAAAACCACTGGCAATGCGGTTTAACTGCTGGTTACTTACCGGCTGTATAGCAGGTATACTGGCTAATTTTGCATCCTGGTTTTTTATCAGTTTTTCAATAGCATCATAACTTTGAAACTGATAAGCCACCCGGCTTGTAATATTATTAAGCGTTTTTGCAATCTCCTTCCCCAGTTCATCATCGCTCAATAAATTTACTTTGGCAATTTCTTTACTCTTCTCAATGGCTTTTGTACGGGCACTGTCGCCTATGGGGTTGGCTTCAAAAATTGACCGGTACACATCATTATCCCGTTTTTCCAGTTCGGCCATTTGTTGCTGTAAGGTTTTGGTTTTTTGTGCCAGTGTAACGTAGTTGTCTTTAATGGCTTCGTATTTTAACTGCGTTTCCTTATCAACGGCTCTTGGAAAAAAGCTGTTGTATGCCCAAACAATAAGTGCAGATGTTACCAATGCTGCCGAAATAAAACCAAATATCCGCAACAGCTTTACCCGAAGCGGCGTAACCAGCTTCTCATACCGTAAAGTATGTGTGTTGTAATAGTATTTGATTTTTTTCATGCTAAACTTTCTAAACCTCCTAAACTTCTAAACTCAATAACCTTTTCTTTACCTTTGCACCCTTAAACAAAAGTTTACAAATATAGCCCCATAAACAACAAAAATCAACCCATTTAAACATTTGGTATATATGATGACGAGTGCTGAAATACGACAACAATTTCTCGACTTTTTTAAATCGAAAGAACACCTCATTGTTCCATCGGCACCCATTGTGGTAAAAAACGATCCTACGCTTTTATTTACCAATGCCGGTATGAACCAGTTTAAAGATTATTTTTTAGGCAACAAAACTGCGCCCAATAAACGTATTGCCGATACGCAAAAATGTTTACGGGTAAGTGGTAAACACAACGACCTGGAAGAAGTGGGCGTTGATACATACCACCATACCATGTTTGAAATGCTGGGCAACTGGAGCTTTGGCGATTATTTTAAAAAAGAAGCCATTGGCTGGAGTTGGGAACTGCTGACCGATGTTTACAAATTAGAGAAGGACCGTTTATACGTTACCATTTTTGAGGGCGACGAAAAAGAAGGACTCCCCAAAGATGAGAGTGCCTTTAACGAATGGAAAAAACACATTGCCGAAGACCGCATTTTACTAGGCAATAAAAAAGATAATTTTTGGGAGATGGGTGATACCGGTCCCTGTGGCCCTTGTACAGAGATACATGTGGATTGCAGAACCGATGAAGAAAGAAAAGCGGTGGATGGAAGTACATTGGTAAATAATGATCACCCGCAGGTGATTGAAATATGGAACAATGTGTTTATTCAGTTTAACCGTAAAAAAGATGGCAGCCTGGAAGAGTTGCCCGCCATGCACGTTGATACCGGAATGGGATTTGAAAGATTGGTGAGGGTGATACAACAAAAATCTTCTAATTACGATACGGATGTTTTTACAGGAACGATAGAAGCGATAGAAAAAATAACAGCCCCCCCAACCCCACAAGGGGGGAATTTGGCTTATGCTAATTTGCTACCTGATTCAAAACCGGCAGTTGCATATAGAGTTATAGCAGACCATATACGTGCTATTGCATTTACTATTACTGATGGGCAACTTCCTTCAAACACAGGCGCAGGCTATGTTATACGCCGCATATTACGCAGGGCAGTTCGGTACTATTATTCTTATTTAGATTATAAACAACCCTTGCTGCATCAGTTGTTACCGGTTATTGCAAAACAATTTGAAACTGTTTTCCCTGAATTAATGCAGCAGTTGGATTTTGTGAGTAAGGTTGTTAAGGAAGAGGAAGATGCGTTTTTAAGAACATTAGATAAGGGCTTAAAATTAATTGAAGAGGTAATAGCAGCATCTCAAACCACAAAAGTAATTGATGGTAAAAGTGCTTTTGAATTAAATGATACATTTGGTTTTCCTATTGACTTAACAAAATTAATTGCATCAGAAAATAACCTCACAGTAGATGAAGCTGGTTACGAAAAAGCAAGAAAAGAACAACAGGAAAGAGGAAGATCAGATGGCGCATTAGAAACTGAAGACTGGATTACAGTAAATGATATTGCAGATATTGAGCGAAGTGGAAATTCAAAATTTGTTGGTTACGATAGCTTGGTATCAAACGCAAAAGTTGTAAAGTATCGTAAAGTAAGTGGTAAAGGAAAAGAGCAATATCAGATCATTTTAAATCAAACTCCTTTTTATGCCGAAAGCGGCGGACAGGTTGGTGATAGCGGCCAATTGGCAATTGGCAATATGCAATTGGCAATTTCCGACACTAAAAAAGAAAATGATCTCATCATTCATTTTGCAGAATCTGTACCTGAAGATATGAGCGGCGATTTAATTGCCAAAGTAGATGCAACCAGAAGAAAAGAAATCACCCTGCACCACAGCGTTACACACCTTATGCATGCAGCGTTACGTAATGTATTGGGTAAGCACGTTGCACAAAAAGGTAGCCTGGTAAACGAAAATCACCTGCGTTTTGATTTTAGCCATTTTGCAAAAGTTACCGATGAAGAAATTGCTGCGGTTGAAAAATTGGTGAACGAAAAAGTAAGGGAAAATATTCCGGTAGTAATAAAAGAAATGAACAAAGATGAAGCTGTTGCCCTTGGTGCCATGGCTTTGTTTGGCGAAAAATATGGCGATGTGGTACGTGTGGTAATTATGGATCCTGGCTATTCCATTGAGCTTTGTGGTGGTACTCATGTGGGCAGCACCGGCGAACTGGGGCTTTTTAAAATAAAAAGCGAGGGGGCCGTAGCAGCCGGTGTAAGAAGAATAGAAGCCGTATGCGGCAAAGCAGCAGAAGATTTGATCAATAACACATTTGTGGAAATTGGTGTAATTAGTGGTTTACTAAAACACCCGAAGGATGTTGCTAAATCCATTGAAAATCTACAGGCCGAAAATGCTTTGCTGAAAAAACATATTGAAGTTTTGGAAGCCAGGCAACTGGTCATCATACGCAACGAACTGCTGCAAAAAGATGAGATCATCAACAACGTAACTTTTGTTGGCGAAATTATTGAAGTAAGCAGTGCCGATGCGTTGAAGAAACTTTGCTTCGATCTTAAAAATAAACTGCACGATCATGTGGCTGTGCTTTGCGCCAATATTGATGGCAAACCATTTGTTGCCATCGGCATTAGCGATACGGTTGTTGTTGCCAAAAATTTAGATGCCGGAAAAATAATTAAAGAGCATGTTGCGCCATTAATAAAAGGCGGCGGCGGCGGACAAAAAAACCTGGCAACTGCCGGCGGGCAAGATGTAGGCGGTTTAAGGGCGGTAATTGAGAAGGTGAAGGGGTTGTTGTAGCTGCTCGTTATTACCTGAAGCACGATTTTAATAACCTGAGTCTGAAACTCATACCGGCAGGGTACATATAGAAAACATAGCCTCCACAAAAGTGCTGGAAAAAATTGGGATGAATTTTATTGGCCAAGGCATTGTAGATGATTGCCCGGTAAAAACTTACACAAAGGCAAATCCAGATTCATAGAAAAGCCTTCGGCTTTGTTTTTTTGCCACAGATTACACAAATTTTATTGTACTGGAAGCTTAGTGCTTTCATCTGTGCAATCTGTGTAATCTGTGGCTACCCATTTCGGGCTTTGCCCAAATTTTTGTTAAAGCAAAAAAAATAATCTCCGAAATATTTCGTAATACCAAAAAACTCCTTAGTTTTGTTCTACTAAACATTTCGTACATAAAATATATAGCCATGAAAAAAATTGTTTTAACCACTGCCATCATTTGTTTTGCAGCTATTACAACCCCGCTTACCGCTCAGGATGATAAAGGCGATAAAGTTGCAAAAGCTGATAAGGATAAAAAAGAAACCCAGGAAATCATTATCCGCAAAAAAGGGCAAAAAGATGCCAAAATAAGCGTTGAAATCAGTGGCGATAAAATAACCATTAACGGCAAACCATTATCTGAGTTTAAAGATGATGAAATTACCATCAACAAAAGAAACATCATCATCCGTGATGGAAAGGGCGGCACCAGGTTTCAGATGAACCCCGAAGATTTTGAAGGATTTTCCTTTAATACTGATGATGGTGAGCCAAGTGCTTTTTTAGGTGTAACCACCAGTACATACAGCGATAAAGAGGATAAGGAAGGCACACACAAAGGAGCCGAAATAACCAATGTAACCAAGGGGAGTGCTGCTGAAAAAGCAGGCTTAAAAAACGGTGATGTAATTATAAAGATCAACGATAAAAAAGTGGCTGACCCTAACTCTTTATCAGATGTAGTTACATCTTTTAAACCAAATGAGGAAGTTACTGTTTATTTTAAGCGTGATGGTAAAGAGCAATCTGCCAAAGTAACGCTGGGTGAGCGTAAAGAATCTAAAACAATGTCCTATTCATTCAATGGGCCAGCATTTAGCGGGCCTGATGGTTACGGCAGATCATTCAGTATGCCACGTGTACAGATAGAGCCAAGGGGTGATATGGCGGGCGATATGTCGCCAAGAATTTGGGCTCCCGGATCCGGCAATAATTATAGTTTTGAAACTTATCCACGCCAGCAAAAACTGGGTGTTAAAATACAGGATACCGAAGAAGGCAATGGCGTAAAAGTATTGGATGTAGATAAAGATTCGCCGGCCGAAAAAGCAGGATTAAAAAAAGATGATGTGGTTACAGAAATTGCCGGTAAAAAAATTACCAATACCGATGAAATGCGTGAACAGTTGATGGAGAATATAGAAAAATCAACTTACAATATTAAAGCCACACGCAATGGCAATACAGTGAGTTTTGATATTAAAATTCCCAAAAAATTAAAGACTGCAAATTTATAAGCCATGAATAAGCATAAGAAAGCGTTCTGAATTTTTCGGGACGCTGTCCTCTCCTGAAAAAACTTGACACATTTTGAACAAACGAAAATTCAAAATGAGTAAAGCAACATCACCAGAAAATTACACTATCCTGGTATCCAATTCCTTTGCCAGGACGGATGAAAAATGCAGTTACGAGCTATCGTTCCGTCGTTGGCTTGTACGGCAAATAGAAGAACAGCAGATGACGGTAGCAGACGCTATAGAGCGGTTTAGTTTTAACCCTAAAAATGGCCCTGACCTAATCCGTAGCTGGCGATTAAAATATGCCCCCGAAATGGTTTTATCTTTGTGTGGTATGAGTGAAGCCGATAAACAAAAACTAGCGGCCCTGCAAAAGCAACTAAAGGCAGCCGAGAAGCAACTGGAAGATGCCAGAATGCGCAACATTGCCCTTAACATGCTGATAGATGTAGCCGAAGAAAAACTTAATATCAACATCAGAAAAAAGCCTGGTGCCAAACAGTAATATTGCTGGTGCAGTTGTACAACCACTTCAGTGTTGGTTATTACTGCAAGCTGTTTGGCAAAAGCCGTCAGGCATTTTACGGGCAAAATAAACAAAGTAACGACAAGGGTTTGCAAGATGCGCTGGTGTTAAAACTGGTAGCCGAGATACGCAAAGATTTACCCCGGTGCGGTGTAGATAAATTGCACTATATGCTGCAACAATCCTTTGCCGAACATGGTGTTAAACTGGGCAGGGATGGTTTGTACACTTTGCTTGGCAGATATGGTTTATTAATACGCCACCGCAATAGAAAACCGTACACTACCAACTCACATCATCATTATAGAAAGTACCCCAATTTAATCAGAGACATGAAGCTGAGCAGAGCCGGTGAATTATGGGTAAGCGATATAACTTACATCCGAAAAGCCAGTGGCTTCAGCTATTTGAGCATTATCACCGATGCATACAGCCACAAAATTGTTGGCTACAAACTGCATCCAACCCTGCACAGCGAAGGAGCTGTAGATGCCTTATTAATGGGTGCTGCAGATGCAAAGAAAACCGATTCGTTAATCCATCACAGCGATAGGGGCATACAATATTGCTGCAGCGAGTATGTAAGGATGATTGAGCATCTTGGTATCCAATTATCTATGACAGAAAAAGGTGACCCTTATGAAAATGCCATCGCCGAAAGAGTAAATGGTATTTTAAAATACGAGCATGGATTAAAAGCAATTTTTGCTAATGATACCGAAGCAAAGCGTGCAGTAGATGATGCTGTAAAAAAATACAATGAAATAAGGATACACGACAGTGCAGGGCGGCTAACTCCTGCTATTGCGCACGAGCAAAAAGGTATTTTAAAGAAATATTGGAAACCTAAAGTGTACCGCAGCAGAGAAGCTATTATGGAGAAAGCCCCTTAAGATCTACCGACTTATCCACTACGATAAAATTTTTTTAGTAACCAAAAAATTTTCCGTGTGGATAAGTCTGCACCCTGAAAACAAAGTGAAAAGCTGTCAACCTAAAGCAGGAACAACAACAAAAGCGTAAAGTAAAAACAGCAGTAACAAAACAACAGTCAACCTCATTTAGTAACAACAAAATCTACAGTAAAAATGATAAGGAATAAAGACCCGGCCTGACAACCAAAAACAGGAATAAAACCAACACCTGTTAGCCAATATTACAAGTAACAAATAAATCTGTAATCTTGTATCAGCAACAGCATAAATCTTGACAACAACAATTAGTTTTTAACCTCAAAATGTGTCAAGTAATTTTAGGAGGGGTCA
>JAYURR010000251.1:0-21912 GCA_043756605.1 Chitinophagaceae bacterium | reverse complement strand
TAGAGATGCCTTTTGGTTATGCTAATATTTTAAATGTTTATGGCGACACAGCAGGTTTAAAAACTGCCGGTGATATTTTTATTGATGTAGCCTGCACCAACTACCCCATCAATGCATCTTTACAGTTGCTTAATAAAAGCAGGGTTGCATCTTTTTTAAAACGTTTTCCGTTTATTGAAGAAAGCCAGTTGGCACAGGTAAATTTTTTTCAGCAAACCGATGGCGCTTTACGGGAAAAAGCTATTACGATGTTTCACGGTTTAATTGTAAAGTTCCGGCCTAAGCAATCGGCAGAAAATGCAAAAGTGGAAGTTGTTAAACTGGAGGAAATTGTAAAATCAGGCACGCCGGTTACGGCTGTAAAGCCCGCAACCGTTATTAAAAAAAAGGATAGCACCACCACCACCGACCTGGAAAGGATATATGCAAACAGGCCCCGCAAATTTCAGGATGGAAAATGGTATATACAGGTTGGCAGGGGTGGCATTGTATCTGTAGATTATGATACACAAAAAAGACTGCCGCTTGATTCATTTATAACCCGTGACCCAAAAGATGCTTTAGAACAAGGTTTGATAGACAAATCAGAATACAAAGAATTTAAGCGTTCCACTTTGATCCGGATCCATTATCCCAGGTGGTTTCCGCTGGATTCTGTAATTCGGCAAAAGCCAGTAACCGTTGTTGAAAAACCCATGTTTGTTACAAAAACAAATAAGATACCAGATTCTTCTGTTTTAAAAATTCTTGACAGAACACAATGGCAAAAGGCCACCATTGTGGCCGATGTTACCGGCAGCATGTACAAATACACCGCACAGGTTTTGTTGTGGATAAAAGCAAACCCAATTGGCAGCCTGGCAAAAAACTTTGTATTTTTTAACGACGGTGATAATATGCCCGATAAGGATAAAAAATTAGGTAATACCGGTGGCATTTACTCCAGAAGCTGTAATAGTTATGCTGAAGTTGAAACTTTGATGAAAACAACCATGTTAAAAGGCGGCGGTGGCGACTATCCAGAAAATAATATCGAAGCATTACTTAAGTCAGAAAAAGATTTTCCTACTGCTGAATACCAGGTGATGATTGCCGATAACTGGGCGGCCATAAAAGATAAAGCACTTTGGCAAAATCTTACAAAGCCGGTAAGAATTGTGGTATGCGGCGCCACCGAATTTAATGTAAATATTGATTACCTGAACCTGGCACGTAAAACCAAAGGCTCTGTTCATTTAATGGAAAGCGACCTGTACAACCTTGCCGCATTAAAGGAAGGAGAAATTTTAAAAATTGGCAAGAATAGTTTTGTTGTGAAGAATGGGATGTTTGTGGAAACGGGGTATGAATTTAATAAATGAGCTGCCTCCATATGGTTTCCAGACCAACGGCAATTTAAATCTATCATTTGTATTCCAAATTCCGCCCGTAGTCTGGCGGAATTAAGAGGAGCAAGTTATCCTACCGGAATACTTGCTCCGGTGTATCATATTAATTATCCACTCCCAGGTATTTTTTTTCAATGGCATCTGCACGGTTTGCCACTTCATGCACCAGCAGGGTAAAAGCTTCTTTGTTTTGCAATGCCAGCTCTACCGGAAAAACACTTTGTACATACACACCCTCTGCGGGAGTACCGTCTGATTTGGTGTAGGGCTTAAGGCATATACAACTCATGTTACCAAAGTCGGCTTCACGCAGTAATTGCATAGCGTTGAGTTTATCACTAAAATCAGCCACAAAGCTGCGGATGTACAGGTAGTCCTTTTCAAGCATCGTTACTTCTCCAAGATATACAAACTGGAGCCTGCTGCTGCCATCGTTGTACAAAAGGGGATAATCCCATGAATACGTGTTTTCATTGAGCAGTTTAATGTTGTAGCCTTTGGCAAAATGATCTGCCAGTAGTGCAGGAATGTGTTTCATTTAGTTTTAGTTTTTAAGATTTATGATGAACTATAGGTTTTAAAGCCGATGGTTGGTCGTTTATTTTTTTCAACCTCCTGCAATTGAGCCACGTCTTCCAATGATACCTGTCGCATCTCTTCCAGGGTTCTTTGATCACCTGGCATGGCAGCCATGCGCAGGTTTTGTTTTATTACGATAGCATCTGCTGTTTGCCTTACAAAACGTGCATTACCAAAAAACTTGTCCCTGTTTTCGTAAGCACGTTGCAGGTAGCCAGAAAGATGTTGTGCAGCATCAGGTCGTAATGCAAGGTCATGCAGAGCCAGCAGTTTTTGAGCTATGGTAAACAATTCTTCAAAGCTGTAATCGGGCAGCGCATAGGTAACATCAAAACGTGATTGCAAGCCCGGATTGGAACGTACAAATTCATTCATGTTGTCGGGATAACCCGCCGCAATAACGGCAAACTTTCCCCGCTTATCTTCCATCATTTTCAACAGGGTTTCAATGGCCTCACTGCCAAAATCATTATCACCATTATCTGCAAGTGCATAGGCTTCATCAATAAAAAGCACACCGCCCATGGCCTGGTTAATAGCTTCGGATGTTTTTATTGCTGTTTGCCCAACAAAGGCAGCTACTAAATGCTGGCGGTCAACTTCTACAATATGGCCCCGTTCCAGCAGGCCAAGGGCCTTATAAATTTTGCCAAGCAACCTCGCCAAAGTAGTTTTTCCCGTACCGGGATTGCCGGTGAGCAAGGCGTGCAGCGAAAATTTATTCAATGTCTCTTTTCCCGTTTCGATATAATAACGCACCAGGGCTATCTTATCCCGCACTTCCTGCTTAACCTGGTGCAGCCCCACCATGCTGTCTAACTCATGTAATGCTTCGTCCAGTTCTGCCTGGTTGATGGTAAGCACCAGTTTGTTTTTATGTTCTTCTTCAAATACCTTCACCAAATCCTGCAGTTCAATTTTGCTCAGCTCTTCATGCGAAAGTGTTTCCAGGTTTTGCTTTTTTAATAAACGTACGCCCATGTAACGCTTTGCTTCATCAATAATGCCAAACACCAAACGCCCGTTGCCGAAATTTTTATCACGACTGCGGTAAAGATTAGTAAGCCTTTTGTTGAGTTCAGCCTCTGCCTCAGCGCTCAGTGTGGCTTCTTCTTTTTTAAGAGCTACATGGGCTATTTGCATCAGTTCTTCGGGTAAGTAATCGTCGAAGTGAAACCGTTGACTGAACCTTGATTTTAATCCGGGATTGGAATTTAAAAAACTATTCACTTCGTTGGGATAGCCTGCGCCAATGATAGCAATATTACCGGGGCCGTCGCTCATTTCTTTAATTATAATTTCAACGGCTTCTGCACCAAAATCTTTTGAATCATCGCCCCGTGCCAGTGCATACACTTCATCAAGGAAGAGGATGCCACCCCTTGCTTTCTCTATCATCGCTTTTACTTTTGGGGCAGTATGGCCAATAAATTCGCCTATCACATCAGCCCTGGTAGCTTCTACCACATGCCCTTTAGTGAGCAGGCCCATGGCCTTGTATATTTTACCAAGCAGGCGTACAACTGTAGTTTTTCCGGTACCCGGATTGCCGGTAAAAACGCTGTGAAGCCCTATGCGTCCATCATCTGCAAATCCTTTATCAATGCGTAGTTTATTAAACTTCAGGTACTCGATGTTTTCTGTAATGCTTTTTTTCACGCTGGTCATACCAACCAGTTTTTCCAGTTCGGCAAGCGCAGCTTCCAGGGTCTGTTCCTGCTGTTCTGCCAGGGTATTTTTTAAAACGTTAATTGCAGATTGATCTATCTGCTGCAACGAACCAGCCTGTTCCGAATCACCTATAGTAAATTGTGCCGATGCAATCGTTACATCCATAAAATTTACGTAGAGCATGTAGGTTCCGCTTTTCCAATAACCAGGATCGGCGTATCCATAACTGAAGCGGACATATTCGATTGGCGGAGAAGGATTGGCTGTAAATGAAGAATCGTATTTTGCGGATGCAGCCACAAAGCCGTTAGCAAGGTTAATAATATTCATCTTAAATTCCAGGCTTTTACTATCAAGGAATTTTCTTTGTAATGATAATTCAGCTCCAAGGTATTGGGTTTCGGCTCCATGTAACTGGGTAACATATCGGTAACCTTCTTTCGTTTCCCGGTAATCGGCATAGCTCGGATAGAGCTTTAGTTCCACCATGTTAAAATAAGGATTGTCGGTGGGAGTTACCACGCCAAGTTTATCAACAATGATGGTTTTTGAAAGCACCACAATATTGTTGATGAGGATCTCCCAAAGGTATTGGTCGGCTAACCAATAGTCATCGGCCCCGGTACCCCAGGAGTTGGAGGCTATGAGCGAAAGTTCGGTAGCCTTAAAGCTGATGGCCTGCTCTGCTGCATACATTTCTTTACGGGTGGTAAGGGCAGTACAACGCACTTTTATGGTAACATTGTTGTTTTGCTTTTGATAGAGCATGTTAACCACCTCAATATCCCAGTATAGATATTTGATCTCACCCACTTCAAACCTTGTACGGTATTTGTTTATGGATGCTTTGTGTTTTACAAAATCCCGATTGGTAAAAAACTGTATATCTTTTACGAGGCAGGTGGGCTGTATGTTTGCCGCCGGGGCTGCTGTGTCTGTTGACATGATTCGACAGTATTTAATTTTTAAAAGCCGATAAAATAAAAATATTTGGGGTTTGAATTTTTTAGAAAGTAAGTTTCAATAAATATACAATCTAATTTGTATTCGGCAATAATTTTACCGGGCGTTAAAATGATCTTTTTTTAGCATTTTGCCGGTGGTCGTTAGCGATACCTGGTAAGAAAACTACCCGAAATAATGCGTGAATGATTGGAACATGCTATTACAGCCAGAAGGAGGTGGATGCTGATACAGTGGTGTGCTAGCAGGTGAATGGAAACACCTACCGGTAAATCTGTTTTATTGACCTGGATCCTCTATAATTACAGTTGGTTGCCAGTTGTGTGGTAAAAGTTGGGGAACAGGAAATTAAAAAGAAAATGGCAACAAAAAAAAGAGCGAAATTTTTTATTGAGGTATATTATGGATTAGAAAAGCTACTGTAAATGTTTGACCTGTTTTGCCGATTTTTTATTAGTGAAACTGCCCTGCTTTTTCAGTAAATACAATTGGGGTTTATAAAGAGTATCTATATTGGTTTATTGGAAGGGAAATTCAGCATTTGTTCTCCAAATTCCAGATACAGTCCGGCGGAATTAAGAGGCAACAATGATCCCACAGTGTTTACATTTGGGTTCAATGATTTTGTTGGAAACACTTGCCAGTGGGTTAAAACCCTTTTGATGAAAGGGTTTTAACACCCTGTTACCGTTAGTGTGATATTGCAATCTTTGAAGTGTAAATAAAACTTCTTTTTATGAACCAGACAACACCTGCAACGATAACAAAAGAACAGATCTTTTTTCAGCTGAGCAGTATCAGTCAAAAACAAAGTTTCACAGCCGAATATTATCCGCTTATAGACGCCATGGTGCAATCGGTAGCTCATCTGAAGAAAAACGGAGAGATTAATGAAAATGACATCAAAGAAATACAGGGCTTTTTTGGCCAGGACTTTCTGGAAAATACCCTTCAGGGCATGGCATTATTGAAAAAATATGGCTATGCCGGCGACTTTTTGATGATAGATAAGATCTATACCGGAAATACATCGGGTAATTCTTTTTTTCAATCATGGGATGACTATTTTCAAAACCATGCTGCACCCCGTGCAGTACGCAACCGGAAAGAGTTTTTTAAGAAAATGATGCAGCGCAAGCTGAACACTGGTAAAAAACTGCGCCTGCTTAATGTGGCCAGTGGGCCAAGCCGCGATCTGCTGGAACTTTATAACGGACTGGCCGAGCCACAGTTACTGCAAACCACTTGTGTAGAAATGGATAAACATGCCATTGAGTATGCCGGTAAACTACTGGGAAATTATGCATCGTATATTGAATTCATTAACCACAATATTTTTAAGTTTGAAACAACGGATAAGTTTGATATTATATGGTCGGCTGGTTTATTTGATTATTTTGACGACAAGGCATTTGTATTTATTTTAAAAAGTTTTAAAAACTGGGTGGCACCTCATGGCGAGATCATTGTAGGCAATTTTAGCAGCTTGCATAACCCCACACGCAATTATATGGAGTTGTTTGGAGAATGGTACCTGCACCACCGCAGCAGCGAAGAACTTATTTTACTGGCACAGCAGGCCGGCTTTGATGAAAGCCAGGTTTCGGTAGGCTGCGAAAACGAAAAGGTGAATCTATTTTTACGGATCAATATGGGCTGACCATCTGCAACAAAGAATAACCGTAGCCTTGGTTAGTTATTATGAACGATTTTATTATTGCTGTTTCTCTGGCGAAAGGTTCCTCTTTAACGGGTCATTTGTGCCGTGTAATCTTAGCGGTTTATAACCGGGCCATATTCTTACCCAAAATAAAAGCGATATCATTTCTATTACTATCACTTTTGTCTATTGCAGTGTGTGGTTGCTCATTGTGTAAAAGCCTCTTTATTGTTTCGCTAAAGTAAACTGCGGTTGCCCCTTCGATAGTTCGGCTTCGCTCAGTACGCTCAGAACCGCCAGGACTGGCAGACACATGATCCCACAAAGTTTACGTTTGTATTAATAATTTTGGGAGGGAGTTGTTCGCCGAAAGCTAACAACAGCGAAGAGAAAATATTTTATCTTTCAAAAAAAATAAAATATTTTTACATTATGACTTTAATAATTGATACAAAGAATTTACGTGAGGAAAAAGCTCTTAAGAATTTTCTTAAGCAACACTCCATCCGTTATTATTCAGAAGCAGAAGAAGATGCTGCTTTATTAACCGCAATGGAAAAAGGCCGTAAATCTGCCATGCTTACATCTACAGAAAAAGCAAGCTTTTTAACCAAACTTAAAATAGCTAAATGAACATTGATATCCGCAGATCATTTACAAAAGATGCGGATAAACTACCTGCAAATATTAAGCAGCAACTGGTTTTAGTTATTACAACGCTGCAACAGGCCAAACAATTAACCCACATTAAAGATTGCAAGAAAATTAAAGGTTCTAAAACCGCTTATCGTATCAGGCTAAGCCAATACCGTATTGGTTTGTTTTTTGAAAATGAAACAATTGAATTGGTTAGGGAATTGGGCAGAAAAGATATTTATAAATACTTTCCTTAGTTATTTTATTGGCAACCTGCCAGCATTGTTGGCCTGAGGCGCAAAATTCAACATTTGTTTTCCAAAATCCGGACACAGTCCGGCAGAATTAAAAGGCATCAAGTGATCCCACGGAGTTTACGTTTGGGTTTAATGATTTTGTTGGGAACACTTGCGCCAGTGGGTTTGGTTGGGAACACTTGCGCCAGTGGAGGTTGTTGGCCGGAGGTGCAACGGCGAAAAAGCCCCAGTGGGGCGAAAGATTGGTAGAACTAATTTTATTATTTGGTAAATAAGCCCCATCGGGGCGACAGATTTTCTCGCTACATTCTCTGCTTTATTCTATCGCCCCGATGGGGCTTTGCGGTATTTAAATTCCTGGTTTCTACCAATCTATCGCCTCCATGAGGCTTGAGGGCAAAAGCCTGAAAGGCGGGTATGATTATAGAAAAGTTACGTGCAATGAATACAGAACCCCGCAGGGGTGATATCTTTTAGCAAGCTGCCTGCTATCGTTGTTGGCCAGAGGCGCAACAACGGCGAGAATGGGCTTACGTAATGCCGACAGCGGCGAAGTGGGAGAAATCTATTTAACCTTTGAATTTTTTATATGCTTTTTCAATACCCCAAACCAAAAAACTAATATTGAGATGAGAAGAATAATTAAAACATTACCCCAACTTGGTCCTGAGACTATTATGTCATCGCCAACAGCTTCCATACCATCTCTTGTTTGAATCCACTTTGTATTTCCAAGATGCATATCTGATGTTGCTTCAAAAATTGCCGTAATAATTAAAGCGATACAAATTAAGCCCGAGAGAGTTCGCTCTAATATATTTTCTACTGGCTTACTTGGCTCCCAAATATTCCAAATCCAACCAAGAAGAAAATAAATTAAAAGCGGAATAAGTATAAGGTAACTTGACCTAATTATTAACCACCCCTTCATAGAATGGTCAATTGGCCCCCAAATAAGAAGTGATATAAAAATAATCGTTGCTAAATACTGACGAAAGAACATTATGTTTTCTAAGTTATGATTTAGTGTAGCTGGATGATTATTATTCTACTTGGCTTTGTGCCACACATATAAAGGAACGAATTTTTAATTAAAACGAAAAATGGATTATAAGACGTACCAATTTCAAAGTAAAACTCCTGATAAAATCGGGCAGAATTAAGATGCATCATGTGATTATATCGAAAGATTTATGCCAGTAGGGTATAATTTAAGTCTTGCACTAAAATTTCAAGTTGAATTTGGATGTCGTCAAATTGAGGACAATAGGGAGATTGGCGATAATCTAACTGTATCTTATTGTCGGCTTCATAATATTGAATTAATCTCTTCGTTCCGTTCTCAACAATCGGATAGAGTTCTTCTGCAGTAAAGTTGTGATCTTTTATAAGTCTGTAACTGCATCTATCTGTTATTACTGGAATTTCTATCGTTCCGTTATCTGATTTTTCAATGAATAAAGATATTAATCTTACAGTTATATAATCATCGTTAACCTTAGGTTCAAATTCAAATTGCATAAACTGCATTTTATTACCGCCTATAATTTCTGTGTTATTCACCGTCGTTATTGGACTACCAACAATAAAAATTTGATTACTATACCCGGGATTTATAGGTTCTTCTTGCATGTGTTTATTATTTAATAAAATACAATTTCAAAATCTAACTCAAAGAAGGTTTATGTGGAAAATGTGAAAGAATATTCACTAACATTTCAAGCTGCCATTCAATTTCATTTAAGTCGTTTTTCCCATTTACATAAAATTTACCTTCTTTATATTCTATGTTAGATCCGTATTTTTCATACAATTCAAAGTGAGTAATTTTAAACCAACTCATTAATTCATTATAGTTATTGTTTGATTCTGAAATATCCATTTTTTAAGTTTAAATACACGAATTTTTATACTGGCAAATGGGATAGGTTAAAAGTCTAATTATCTTTTTCAGTTCCTATTTGCATAACTTCAATAGACATAGCTTTATTATTTTCTAGTTCATTAAGTTCTTGTTTGTTGATTATTTTTTGACTTCGCATATGGTAATCCTGGTCAGTTTCAACTACCAGCCTGTCATAAAATTCAAACTCAAATCCTACTGCTTGTGACATTCTATAAGCTGCAGTTTTAGGCTCTTCCCGTCTTACTTCAATATTATATATAAATACATCAAAAGCAACTGATAAATCCTGTGGGATTAGTTTCCATCGTGGTCCACAAATAAATTCTATTTTTCCGCAACTAAAAAACATATCAAACGCAACTCGGTTTAAACCAGTCCTACATCCAGCTAAAAGTAAAATACAATTATAATTCATACAATTTGTAGTACACAAAATATTTCCAAACCTTTCCCAAGTTACATCAAGGCTTTTCGAATCTGAATCTCCGAATCCATTTTCATTAGCATGCGTACACAAATAAATATAATCGTACTTGAAATTCAAATAGTTTAATTCCCTTTTTAAATCATCTAATGAAATTACATCAATAACAGTAGGCTCCATTTGGAAATGTTTTGCTGATGCTTCAATCTTGCAAATTTCATCCTGACATATATCTGAAGCAGCTTTTAAAATCAATATTCTTTTCATAAAAAAAAATCAATCTAATTAAAATAAATAAAAAAGGTTGAGAAAAATTCTCAACCTTTTAATAATTCCTTCTTACTTCACTTCCTCAAAAGGCACATCCTCCACTTTACTCTCTCCTCCACCCTCTTGCTGAGGTTCTGCACCAGGCTGCCCTTCAGCACCTGGTTGTTGGGCACCGCCGGCATCCTGCGTGGCTTTGTACATATCTTCACTGGCTGCTGTCCAGGCCGCGTTCATTTCTGTAACGGCTGTATCAATCTGTTCAAGGTCCTGGCTTTTGTGGGCTTCTTTTAATTTGGTTAAAGAGCTTTCAATAGCGCCTTTTTTATCGGCAGGTATCTTGTCGCCATATTCCTTCAGTTGTTTCTCCGTTTGAAAAATAAGGCTATCGGCCTGGTTAATTTTTTCTACTTTTTCTTTTTCTGCCTTATCGCTTTCTTCATTGGCTTTGGCATCGTTCTTCATCTTTTCAATTTCTTCCTTGCTTAGGCCGCTGCCGCTTTCAATGCGTATCTTTTGTTCTTTACCGGTGCCTTTGTCTTTGGCGGTAACGTGCAAGATACCGTTGGCATCAATATCAAAAATAACTTCTACCTGCGGTACGCCACGGGGGGCCGGCGGTATGCCATCGAGGTTAAACATACCCAGGCTTTTGTTCTGGCTGCTCATGGGGCGTTCGCCCTGCAGCACATGTATTTGCACACCCGGCTGGTTATCGCTGGCAGTACTGAATGTTTCAGATTTTTTTGTGGGGATGGTGGTGTTGCTGTCTATCAACCTCGTCATTACACCGCCCATGGTTTCAATACCAAGGCTAAGTGGTGTAACATCCAGCAACAATACATCTTTAATATCGCCGCTTAATACTGCACCTTGTATGGCTGCACCTATGGCAACAACCTCATCGGGGTTTACACCACGGTTTGGTTTTTTGCCAAAGAATTTTTCAACCAGTTCAAGCACTTTAGGTATGCGGCTGCTGCCACCTACCATAATCACTTCCTCAATTTCTGATGTTTGCATACCGGCATCTTTCAATGCTTTTTCGCAGGGCTTTAAGCAACGCTCAAATAATTTATCGGCTAATGCTTCAAATTTTGCACGGGTTAATTTTTTTACCAGGTGCTTGGGCACACCATCAACTGCTGTTACATAAGGCAGGTTAATTTCTGTTTCGGTACTTGAAGACAACTCAACCTTGGCTTTTTCTGATGCTTCTTTTAAACGCTGCAAAGCCATCGGGTCTTTACGCAGGTCAATAGCTTCGTCGGCTTTAAATTCATCGGCCAGCCAATCCATTATTACTTTATCAAAATCATCACCACCAAGGTGCGTATCTCCGTTTGTACTTTTTACTTCAAACACACCATCGCCCAATTCTAAAACTGATATATCAAATGTTCCTCCACCCAAATCAAACACGGCAATTTTATGGTCTTTGCCTCCTTTATCCAAACCATAAGCCAAAGCGGCTGCGGTTGGTTCGTTTACCACACGGCGTACATTAAGACCGGCAATTTCTCCGGCTTCTTTGGTTGCCTGGCGCTGGGCATCGTTAAAGTAAGCAGGCACGGTAATTACCGCATCGGTTACTTCGGCACCCAGGTAATCTTCGGCAGTTTTCTTCATTTTCTGCAGTACCATGGCGCTTATTTCCTGCGGGGTATATTGTCTGCCATCTATGTCAATACGCACGGTATTATTGTCACCTTTTACCACTTTATAGCTCCAATGGCTTATTTCTTCTGTTACTTCATCAAAGCGGCGGCCCATAAAACGCTTTACGCTGCTGATTGTGTTGTGGCTGTTGGTGATGGCCTGACGTTTGGCCGGATCGCCTACTTTACGCTCGCCATTTTTAAGAAAAGCCACTACCGACGGGGTTGTACGGCGACCTTCTTCGTTTGCAATTACCACCGGTTCGTTGCCTTCCATTACAGATACGCAACTGTTGGTGGTTCCTAAGTCAATTCCTATGATCTTTCCCATGATGTAAATTTTTATTTGATTACAGGAGAATTGGCAATGATTATGCCATTTGGGAATTTGTGCAATTTTGGCAGACTGGAGGAATGTTTAGAATATTTAAACAGTTTATCGGATCAGTTTAGAAGGTTTAGTTGGTTTAGATAAGTTTAGGTTGGATGCCTAAACAATCTAAACCTTCCTAAACTATTTAAACCTCCTAAACCTGATTTTAAATATCAGGTACAATATGGCTAATGAATTAAAAATTGACTGACCCTTTTTTATAGCATAGGGCGAGTACTCTACCTGTATCGGCACTTCAAAATAAGTAAGTTTATGTAGTTTTATCTGGTAAATAATATCGGAGGCATGAGCCATTCTGTTTTCGGTAATGGTTATCTTTTGGGCTGCATTTTTATTAAATATGCGCAGGCCATTGTGTGCATCGGTAAGGTGAATACCCAATATGGCGTTTTGAAAAAGTACGCCTCCTTTTAGTACCAGTTTTTTTGAAAAGGGCATTTCGGTGGTAGTTGAACCAAACCGGCTACCCATAACAACATCATAATTATTGGCCCGTATTATTGTTTCCATTTTTTGCAAATCTACATACCGGTGTTGCCCATCAGCATCAAAAGTAGCTATATAGCTGGCTCCGTTTTTTAATGCATAATCAATTCCAATTCTAATTGCGGCGCCTTGCCCCCGATTTGTTGTTTGTTTTAATAACACTGCATTTTGCTGTGTAATATTATAGTCAATATTTGAGCCATCATCTACAATTACTAAAAAATAGTTTGATGAAAACTGGCTTATTACTGTGTATAAAACTTCGGGCAATTCATTAAAAACTGGTATCACTACAAATAAAGGCATCTACGGTTCTATTTTATTTATGTCTGTTTTTTTAAGTACGGTTACTATATTTTTCTTATCAATATTAAGCACTTTGTAATTTTTAAAAATATTGCTTTTATTATTTAAACTATCACTGATGTAAAAGAAATTACCAATTGGCAGGTGCAAGGTATCGCCAATGTTGGTAATACTATCAATGCTGCAGATATTTTGAAAAGCAACGCCAGGTTGCTTTCCAGCGCATTGATTATACTCTAAGTTCACTGTTCCTGCAAGGTTTACTTTGGTGGCGTTATCAATAACCAATTCGTTGGTATAAGCCAACAAATTATTCCGGTAAATAAACATCATAAAAATATGCAGTGTAAACAAAGCAATAAACCATGGGCTTTTTGTTTTACTAAAGCCGATAGCCGCACTCATTATTATAAATGGGTAAATAATTAAAATATGCCTTACGCCAACTTTTGAATGCACAAAAAAAGTAAAGAACAGTAAAATAAAAAGAGGCAATAAACAAAACAGCAGCGTAGCTGATATTTTTTTTGTTTTAATTGCTATGGCCAGGCAAATTAACCAACCTATTAAAAAAAGCAGCGGTGTTTTAAAAATAAACGTTTGAAAGAAAAACTGTTTGCAGGCAGTTTTGGTAAAAATAAAATCTCCGTTTATAAAAATATAAGGCAGGTTTCTTAAATCACCTGTTGGTAAATTATCCATAAACATCACTTCATCTATACCTTGCAAAAATGGAGTTGGAATAATTTTGGGTATAACTGAGCTGAACAAAATATTTTTATCCAGTGTTTGAAATATGGAACTTTTAAAAGTTATCATATCAGCATAGTTAAATTGAAAACCAATATTTAAAACCAAAATATTAATACCACAAAACAGCAAAAAAAGTAACATAGATTGCTGCAGATTTTTAGTTTTTATAACCTTTATAAAAATAAAAATCAGGCATATTGGTGCCAGTATAATTAAAGACTGTTTTACTAAAAAACTGCTGGCAAAAACAATTGAAAAGATAATGAAGTTTTTTATGCTGGTATTTTGATACCATTGATGCAAAAAATATAAGGTAGCCAGAAAAAATAATGCAGCGTAGGCATCTGAAGTAATTAAGGCGCTTTGCGAAATTATATTAGGACAAAAGCTACCCAATACAAACCCAATAGCAGCGCAATTTTTAGAGGTTACTTTTAATACCCAGGTGTATATCAATACCAGTATAAAAAAGCCTGCAATTAATGTCATATAGCGTCCACGGGTATTATCCTGACGACCCCAATCTTTTTTTACCGTAGCCGGATGTATTAATTGTTCCATAATACGGGGGATGGTATTAAACATGGAAACAGGCATGCAAGATCCATCTTCGAATGGAATTATTTTTTCGGGATGGCCCTTTACACTGCGTATTGCATAGTTGTAATGGTCTCCTTCATCGTAAGTAACACTGAAAGTATGTATGCTGTTAATACCAAATGAAAAATAAAATACCGTTGCAATCAGCAGGATAAAAAACTGTTGGTATTTGTGTAAAATATTTTTCATGCTTGTGTAATAAATTGGAAAGATTTTTATGAGTTAATAAAATTCTTTAACCCAAATAATACTGTCTTTAAGGTATGGTAATTTTTGATTGAACTGCGAATTAAATATATACCGAAAAGCATTAACATTGGTAAGATGATTAATTGATGTGTCAGATTTTTGATCAGGAAACCGGACAGCGAAGATGTTATCAAAAGTAGATGGGCTGTAAGTGCGAACCCTTTGCACATTAAAACCATGATCGCTCATAATAACTGTAATAGCAGCAGAATCCTTATTAATAATATCTGATACGATTGATTGCATTACAGCATTGGTATATTTTACGTATGATACATAAAGTGCCTTATTGTACATAGCATCCTTGGTTATTGCAATGTATTTGCCCAAGCTGTCTTTGTAATAAGGTTCGTGTGGTAGTAAGAGATGTGTATAGCAAAGCTTTGGCCGCACACTATCTGATGTTATAGACTTTTGCAGCATTTGCAATGCCTTGTTATTGTATGTATCATTTTTGTAAATATGCTTTTTTGTAAGCCATTCAATTTTAAATTCTCCGGCGTGCAACATCCAACCCAAATCACTTAACAGTCGTTTATGAAATATTTTATTGAGTAAAAGAAAAGAATGTATTGGAAAAAATGAATTGCTATGGTTATATATGCCCTGTTTTACATTCACATCAAAAAATGAATAGTTTTCAATGTCGTAATTCATGGCAGTAAAAGCAGCAAATACGGATGCTTTTCTTACTTCATTAAACCGCTGTTGAATATCGTTTTGATATGCAATTTTATTTTCAAAATCGCCTAGTATATACTCCATATTTAAAGTAGAAGCCATGCTGTAAAAGGTAAAATCATAATTGGAGGTTATTGGTAAAATATTAAAAGATTTTTGTTTCAAAAAAGTATAGAAAATGTCGTTTTTAAAACCAAAACTATCTTGTAAAGTTTTGTAACCTGCGTAGCCATCAAGTACAATAAAGTAAACATTTGGTTTAATGGTTACTTTGGATGTTTCAAAAACAACAGTGGATGTGGTGGCAGCAGTATTTTTGTTGTTAAATCTTTTATTTAATAATAACCCAACGTCTATTAAACAGTACACTAACAGCAAAATATTTAAGTAAAAAAACAATTTTGGCTGAAATGATACATAGCGCTTTAGCAAAATAATGTAAGCAATATTCACTATAAGCAGTAGTGGAAGTATAACTGAATAAGAATGCAAAAATTGCAGCCAGGCTATGTTTTTTATCCAATCGTGTATGGCCCCAAAAAACAGGTACCACAGCGCAATAAAAAAAGTTATTAGCGCTGCAAATACCATTTTTCGGGTAAATAAAAAGGTACCTAAAAAGAGCGCAATAATGCAACCAGATATTGTAAGGCCCACCCACATTACTTCCATTGCATCTAAATAACCGTAGTTTTCTACACTACCGTGCAGGCAAAAAAATGCTGCTATCAGCAATAAAAAGAAAGGTACTTTTTTAAGCATATTCATGTATAACTATTCTAAATTTTAATCATGATTAACCCACACAGTGCTATTTTTTAAATAGGGAATTTTTTGTGCAAATTGTGCATTAAATAAATACCTGAAAATATTTACACTGCTAATGGTGGTTATAGTACTATCAAACCGCTGATCTGGAAAACGCACTGCACAAAGGTTGTTAAAACTATACTGCTCTGCTGCAATTTGGGCTGTATCAAATATCCGTACGCTTCCTTTGTTATTATACCCATGGTCGCTCATTAATAATACCAGTGCAGATGAATCTTTCAACATGATTTTGTCAACAATAGATTTAATAATGGTATTGGTATATTTTAAGTATGATAAATAGTTTGATTTGCTCTCTACATTAAACTTATTTACGGGCAGATAACTACCCACACTATCTTTAAAATAAGGAGCATGCGGCATAAGCAAATGCGTATAAACAAATTTTGGAAAACTGTTGGTTTTTTCAATAGAAGCCATCAGGTTATTGTAGGATGTATTGTTATCATTATCATGTTGAAAGATATGCTTGCGGCCAAAATATTTAATCTTATACAGCAAATACCCAAAGTTTAAAATTAATCTGTTATGTAGTATTTTATTTGTAATTAAATAGGAGTGCATGGGTACTATTACGTTGTTGTTTGAAACCCCGGGCTTATTTTTAATATCAAAAATTGAGTAGTTTTCAATTGAATATCCCATCGAGTTGAATATAGAAAATACGTCACCTTTTTTAATTTCGTTTATTCTTTTTTGCATATCTGCCTGCACTGCAATTTTATTATCATAATCATCCTGAATGTATTGCATGTTTAACATGGATGACATACTAAAAAATGTAAAATTATAGTTAGAAAAGGAAGGCAAAATTTTAAAAGATTTTAGTTGCAAAAAATTATATAAACTATCGTTTTTAAAACCGAAACTATCCTGCAGGCTTTTATACCCTGCATAGCAATCAAATACAATAAAGTAAACGTTTGGTTTAGCCGTTACTTTAGATGCTTCAAAAGCAACTGATGATGTGGTGGCAGCAGTGTTTTTACTGTTAAACGTTTTATTTAATAGTAAACCAACATCAATTAAACAGTAAACCAATAGCAAAACATTTAAATAAAAAAACAATTTGGGCTGAAATGACACATAGCGCCTAAGCAAAAAGAAGTACGTAATATTTACAATAAGCAGTAGCGGAAGTATAACAGAATAAGAGTGCATAAAATGCAGCCAGGCTATGTTTTTTATCCAATCGTGCATGGCACCAAAAAACAAGTAACATAACGCAATAAAAAAAGTTAACAAGGCTGCAAACAAATAATTTTTTGTGATAAGCCACAATAACCCCAAAAAAAAAGCCATGCATAAAAGGATGATGATGCCTACTTCCATCACTTCATTAAAACTCAGATAGCCATAGTTTTCCAGGCTGCCGTGCACGCAAAAAAACACAACCAGCAAAAAAAGAAAGAAAGGTATTTTTTTTAGTAACTCCATTCACTACGTTTAATCAAAAATAAAACCTTATTCATTAACCGTCAGCCATATTAATAGTTCAATACAACAGAGCTGTCTCCCAGGTAAGGCATGCCTTGTGCAAACCCGCAATTAAATATGTAACGAAACAGATTTACATTGCTCCATTTACTTTTCATTGCAGCATGTTTATTATCAGGAAAACGAACCATACAAAGATTATCGTAACGAAATGGCTGGTAAAGCTGTTTACTTTTAAAAGAACGAAATCCATGATCGCCCATAACAATGATAATTGCACCGGGGTTCTGATTGATGATGGTATCAACCATACTGAGCATTCTTTTATTGATATACTTTAAATACGAAATAAACAACGCCTTATCATCCCACATGCTGTAATGCGATATTTTTTCAAACGGGTTTTTATTACCAAGGCTGTCAAAATAATATGGGCCATGCGGCATCATAAAGTGAGCATACACAAATTGCGGGCTGTTTTTTTTTTGCGCAGCAGTTCTCAGTAACTCGTTTTCAGCAAACTTATTATCAATATCATGTTGATAAAAATCACTGTTCTTCCAGAAAGGTATTATTCTGCCAAGCCGGTCACCAATATCCCTTTGCAGCCGGTTATGCAGTATTTTATCGGTAAGCAGTATGGGGTGTGCAAGCAAAAAAGAATTTTCTTGTGAGAGTGAAGTTTTATTATCAATTTCAAAAATTGAAAAATTGCTGATAGCATAACCCATTGATTTAAAAACAGGAAATATGGCGGCATGGTTAATTTCCACACCCCGTTTTTGAAAATCTCTTTGTGTCAGATGCAGGTTATCAAAATCGTCTTTTACATACTGTAAATTGAACATGGAAGACATACTGAAATAAGTAAGGTCGTAATTGGCAAAAACGGGTAGCGCTTTAAATGAATGAGCTGTAAAGTAATTTTGCAAACTATCATTCGAAAAATCAAAACTATCTTTTAAACTTGTCGTACCAGGATACCCGTCAAAAAGCAAAAAATAAATATCGGGCTTTTTTATAACCTTTGCAGTATCAAATTTAACTACATCAGCAACCCGTTCTTCAGGTTTTGCAAACTGAATTTTAATCAATAAAAAAACATCTAAAAAACAATAAATAAGCAGTAACACATTAATATAAAGCGCCAGTTTACTATGCAGGTTTTTCCTGAACTTCAGAAAAATGACCCAAGCCAGCGTAAATAACAAAAGTGTTATCACTATTACAGGGTACCTTTTAAAAAAAGAAAGGAAAGAGATACTTTTAATCCAATCGTGCAGTGCCCCAAAAAACAAATACCATAAGCCTATAAAAAATGTAACCAGGGAAGCATGCAAAAAAATTTTTGTAAAAAGAAACAGCATGACTGTTAACAATAATATACCAAAAAAAATAAACAGGCCGGTAAAAAGCACTTCGCTAATGCTTATAAAACCGTAGTTTTCTAACCAGCCGTGCAGGCAAAAAAACAATACCAGTAAAAACAAAAAGAAAGGATTTTTTTTTAACAGCTTCATGCTTTACGTTTCATTAAAAATAAAACACGGTTTGTATTGCCCACTGTTTCTTCTTTTACAATCTGATACTTTTGGGCAAAGATGCTTTTGAAATTTTGCAGGTTGTAATCCTCAAAAATATCTGTACGATGTTGTAATAGTTGTACAACTTTTTCGTCGCCCTTGGGTACAAATTCAATTATCAGATGCTCCGCCATCGGCTGCAGCCAACCTGCAATTAAAGCCAGTGGTACATTATTGGCAATGGCCAGGTGGTGCACCAATGCCAAAGCCAGCACCAGGTCGGCTTTCATTCTGCTGGTTATGGATTGTCTTTCGGTATTGGCCCACCCAATAGCCGGGGAGGGCGTGGTAAGGTTATTTACCAGCGGCAAAATATTGCGCCGGTTTTCATTTTTAATGTTGAGGTATAACTCATTTATGCAATTAGGATCTGCATCGGTTGCAACCACATTTTTATCATCGTTAAAAAGTAAACTAAAATGCCCGTCGTTGGCACCCAGGTCAATCACGGTTTTAAAATCAATAAAGTTGCAGAAAGTTTTTACCAATGTTGTTTTAGCGTTCAGGTAATCATCACCCAAAATGGTATCGGTATAATAATCATCCCAAACTGTTTTTACTTTTTTGGCAGCTATTTTTTGCACAAAATTTTCCAAGCCTTTTAACAACAGCTCCAGTTTTTGTTTAGAGAAATTATTTTCTGCAGCAGGCTTTTGTTTTTGCTTACCAGAAAATTTTGCCTGCAAATGCACATGCAACAAGGTATTGATGTTCCATTTTGATTTTTTTGGCAACAAACTTACCAATACATCCATGGGCATGCCGTTGGGATAAACTGTAAACAATCTGGCAGTATCCGGATGGCAATATTGCATCAGTAGTAACGGTGCTAAAAAACATTCGCAAAACTGGCGGTAGGCAATCCAGGTTTTACCGGCTTCGTAATTTTCAAATGAAAGTGTATCAATAAAAAGCGGCTTACCCTTAACGAACTGTACATTAAATGGCGTTGCGTCTTTCAATATCATCTGTTTTTGTAAAGATGCGGATGCAATATGCAAAGTAAGCAGGGCTGCATCTTTCCACATATCAAAACTCCATTCGTAAGGATAGCTGATGAAGGGAATCTGTTGGGGCTGAAGGATTTTACCATCTTCAAAACCAAATTCTTTCAGGTTTGTAATTTCGTTGTGTGCAATAAGCTTCCCTTTTTTTACAAGCTCATCATACAACCCACTTTGCATCAGGCGGGTATAATGCATATTGTAACGTGGATGTACATAGCGGTAAATCAAACCTTCCTGCTCAAAAATAAAACCAGCAGTATCTCTATATGAAGCAGGATGGGATTGCATGTTAAAATCAGATTGTTTTATTGCAGGCATTAATCAACAGCATCTTTTTCATCTTCCTTTTTTGGTTTTTTACCGGTAAAAAAAGCTTTTATGCTAAACCAGAAATTTTTAAAAAAGAAACTTACACCCAATACCGCAGCAATAATCATTTGCAGTATATAACTACCACTTCCGGGATCAATGTATAATAAAAAGAAATGCATAATTGATTTTAAAACTACACAAATTTAGTAAAAGCAAACCATTGGGAATGAAGAATTAAAAATTAAGAATCAATGATGCCTGTGTATTTAACAAACTGCCTTGCCAAAAGAATTTTTAATATCTCATTCTTAATTTTTAATTGATTCACTGGTTTTAAAACTAAAATGTTTCTGGCTAAGGTAACTGATGGTAACAATAATAGCCGTAGTAAGGCACTGACTGAGAAACGGCCACCAGCCAAATACTTCTACAAAAACTTTAAGTATAAAATAGTTGAGCGTAAGATTAAGTACAAAAGAAAGGCCGTATCTAAAAAGTTGTATCCTTCCCCGCAAATTAGAATCAACAAAAACCACATACCTCATTAATAAAAACCCAACAGCAAAATTTACACAAAAAGAAACAAACAGAGCGGCGTTGTGTGGCTTTAAGGTATAGAATCCTAAGTCAACATTTTGGTGCTTAAAAACAAAGACTAATAATATTTTAAAGAGTGCCAGCCCTAATACCGTATTGGCACCACCACAGGCTACATAACGAAAAGTTTGCTCCGGCATAAACCTGCGGAACGGCGGGTAAAAAAAATCGATGAATGCTATGATCCTGTCTTTAGGCAACTAAAAGATTTATTGTTTACTTGATGTACGATGTCAGATGTCGGATGTACGCTATCATGCAGAGTCAGTCGTACATCTGACATCTGACATCGTACATCCCATCACATCTCACATTAACTATAAAGTTCCTCCCTCATCGCCTTCACCTTTTCATCCACCAGGTATTCATCGTAAGTCATCAACCGGTCTATCATACCTTTTGGTGTTAGCTCAATAATGCGGTTGGCAACGGTTTGCATAAACTGATGATCGTGTGTGGTTAATAAAATAACACTGTTGTAAGCAACCATATTATCGTTGAAGGAAATAATACTCTCAAGGTCAAGATGATTCGTTGGTTCATCTAAAATCAATACGTTGGGGTTTTGCAACATCATCTTACTAACCATGCAACGCACTTTTTCGCCACCACTTAATACATTTGTTTTCTTTAAAATTTCATCGCCGCTAAAAAGCATTTTGCCTAAAAAGCCACGTAAAAAATCTTCATCCACATCCTTGGTAGTTGGCGGCACGTACTGGCGCAACCAATCCATCAGGTTTAAACTACTGCCTTCAAAATACTCGCTGTTATCGTTGGGTAAATAAGCCGTGGTAACGGTTGTCCCCCATTCGTAGGTTCCGCTTTCTGCCTTCATGCGGCCGTTTATCACTTCAAAAAAACTGGTGAGTGCTATCGGGTCACGACTCAGGAAAGCAATTTTATCTCCTTTCTGAATATCAAATTTTATGCGGTCGAAAATTGTTTTGCCTTCAATTTTTAATTTAAGATTATCAACCTTTAAAATCTCGTTACCAACTTCCCTGTCCTGCTTAAAAATAATACCAGGGTATTTTCTGTTACTGGGTTGTATCTCTTCAATAACCAGTTTCTCCAGCGCTTTTTTACGGGATGTTGCTTGTTTACTTTTTGATGCATTGGCGCTGAACCGGGCAATAAATTCCAACAAATCTTTACGCTTGTCTTCGTTCTTTTTATTCTTATCGCTCATTTGGCGGGCAGCCAGTTGAGAGCTTTCGTACCAGAACGAGTAGTTACCGGTGTACACTTTTATTTTGCTTCTGTC
>JAYURR010000250.1:0-21931 GCA_043756605.1 Chitinophagaceae bacterium | reverse complement strand
GCACCAATCCAATTGCTGTTGCAATACCTGCCGGCAATCAGCCAGCTTTTGTCGCCGACTTTGCAACAACAACTGCTGCCAATGGCAAACTCGAGATCTTACAAAGAAAAAATTTAGAGGCACCAACAGGTTGGATACAGGATAAGGATGGAAATGTATCAACCAATGCCGGCGAATTAAAAAACGGAGGCACGCTTGTGCCGCTTGGAGGTGATAAAGAACATGGCAGCCACAAAGGCTATGCATTGGCAGCTATTGTTGATATTTTTTCTGCCATACTTAGCGGTGCCAATTACGGTCCGTGGGTGCCGCCGTTTCCTGCATACATTCCCATGCCCGAAAATATGCCCGGCGAAGGCATTGGCCACTTTTTTGGTGTGATGCGTATTGATGCTTTTAGAAAAGCAGATGATTTTAAAGAACACATGGATAAATGGATAACCCGTTTTAGGGCTGCGGCTACTGTTGCCGGCCAGGAAAAAGTTGTCATTCCCGGTGACCCGGAAAGAGAAATGGAAATTGAAAGAATGAAAAACGGTATTCCTTTGCTGCCTGCTGTGGTAGCTGATTTAGAAGCTTTAAGTAATAAATTTAAAGTTGACTTTTAGGGGGTATATTTACAACTCAAAATTTTTTAAGTAGATGAAAGTAATGAAGTTTGGCGGCACCAGCGTAGGCAAGCCGCATCGTATGCATGAAGTAGCAAACCTGATAACAAGGGATGACGAACGAAAGATAGTTGTACTGTCTGCCTTAAGCGGAACAACCAATGCATTGGTTGAAATTAGTGAATCACTGGCGAGTGGCGACCGGTCGGATGCTCAACAACAAATAGTGGCTTTGCATGCACACTATCAAAATTTTGTTTTGGAATTATTAGCAGAAGAAACATACAGACAAAAAGCTAATGAAGTATTGAATGAACATTTCGAATTTCTGACAATTATACTCAAAATATCTTTCAGCCAGGCATTGAATAAAGATATTCTGGCGCAGGGCGAATTGTTGAGCACCAAATTATTCAGTATTTACCTTGAGGAAAAAAAGGTTGAACATGTATTGCTGCCGGCACTTGATTTTATGACCATTGACAGTTACGATGAGCCGCAGGTTGGTACCATAAAAGTAAAGCTGGCGCAGCTTTTAAATAAGCACAAGGATAAAAATATTTTCATCACGCAGGGATACATCAGCCGCAATGCAAAAGGCGAGGTTGATAATTTAAAAAGAGGTGGAAGTGATTATTCGGCTTCGCTGATAGCAGCAGCAATTAACGCAACTGTTTGCGAAATCTGGACCGATATTGATGGCATGCACAACAATGATCCCCGCATTGTGGAGAAGACAAAAGCCATTGAACAACTGAGTTTTGAAGAAGCTGCCGAACTTGCATATTTTGGTGCAAAAATTTTACACCCGGCAAGCATCTGGCCTGCACAATTTTTTAATGTGCCTGTAAGATTGTTGAATACATTGGAACCAACCGCAAAGGGAACTTTAATTGCAGAAAAAGCCGGCAGCGTTGGTGTAAAAGCCGTTGCAGCAAAAGACGGCATTACCGCCATCCGCATAAAAAGCAGCCGTATGTTACTTGCTTATGGTTTTTTGCGTAAGGTTTTTGAAGTGTTTGAAAAGCACCGTACCAGTATAGATATGATTACCACATCGGAAGTGGCCGTTTCTGTAACAATTGATGATGATGTACACTTACCCGAAATTTTAAAAGAACTGGAAGCTTTTGGAACCGTTGAAATTGATACCAACCATAGCATTGTATCTATTGTGGGTAACGAAATTGCCGAAACAAAAGATGTGATGAAGAAAATATTTAATGCCCTGGAACCTATACCCGTACGTATGGTTAGCTACGGCGGCAGTAAACACAATGTTTCTTTATTAATTGCCCGGGCAGATAAGGAAGTTACCTTGCAGTTGCTTAATAAGGGGTTGTTTGGGCTGTAGGAAGAAGCTGCAAGCTACAAGCCTCAAGGGGACAAACTTTAAATTCCATATAGGTTTTTTATTGAGAGCTGCTTAAGAGTTAATGCTTCTCCCTTGTGGCTATTCCCCTTTCAGCTCTGTTATTCCCCTTTCAGCTATATCCCTATTCCCAACTTCTTATAAATAAAACTCATCAGCCACGCCGGGCCAATCATTAAAAACTGTATGTCTTTTAAAAAAGATGGTTTTTTGCCTTCTACCTTATGGCCATAAAACTGGCCTATCCACGCAAGTGCAAAAACAATAATGCTAAATAACCAGAGTTGCATAAAGTTAGCCTGCTCAATAAGTTTACACAACCACAAACACAAAACAGCAAATAAAAATAAACCGATCCACAATGTTCGGGAAAGAGAGAAGTAATAAACTGTGGTTAAAGCCAGTACTATCATGGCAACATTAAGTTGCATACCTGCAATTATATAGGGCAGTTTAATGCTGTAAAGCAATCCAACTATAGAAAAAAATATCAAGGGAACACAGATCCAGTGAATGGTTTTGTTGGTATGATCCTGGTGGCTTTCGCCGTACTCACTCAGCCATTGTTGAATGGTTTTCATGTTGGTTTGTTTTGGTAAGCTAAAGTTAATAAAAACTGTTAACAAATCATTTGCAACAAAATGTACCATTTGAGCGTCTTATGTTTGGTTTTTCATAGGATATTGGATTAAAACGGCCTGGATTTTTATCCGGGCTTCTTTTTTTTAGCCACGGAAATTTGCTTCGCAAATAATTTTTTGCCACGGATTGCAAGATTTACACGGATTCGTTTATTGATTCAGCCTGCGGCAGATTTTGGTTTGCCACAGAGGCACAGAAGCACAGAAAAGAAAATGTATTTTTTCTGTATTATTTCTGTGCCTCTGTGGCAATAAATTATTTGCGAAGCAAATAAAAAATAATCCGTGTAAATCTGTGTAATCCGTGGCAAAAAAAACTCCCCGCAGGGGAGAGTTAAAAAATCTTTGTAAATATTTTTAGATGATCAACATCGCATCTCCATAACTAAAGAAACGGTATTTATCTTTTATTGCTTTTTTATAAACTTCCATCATTAAATCGTAACCGGCAAATGCACAAGCCATAATCAGCAGACTGGTTTTTGGTAAATGAAAATTGGTAACCAATGAATCGGCAATATTAAAGTTGTAAGGCGGATGAATAAAGTGATTCGTCCAGCCCTCAGATGGTTTCAATAATTTTTGCGCAGTAAAAGAAGATTCCATTGCCCTCATGGTGGTAGTACCGATAGAGCAAATGCGGTTGCCGCCTTCTTTTGCCTTATTTACAATATTGCAGGCGGTTTCTTCAATGCGGTAGTATTCTGCATCCATTTTATGTTTGCTCAAATCCTCCACCTCAATCGGGCGAAAGGTTCCAAGGCCGGTGTGTAATGTAGCTTCTGCAAAACGGATACCTTTTATCTCCAGCCTTTTTATCAGCTCCTGGCTAAAGTGCAGGCCTGCAGTTGGTGCAGCTACCGCACCTTCGTGCTTTGCATAAACGGTTTGGTAACGCTCTTTATCTTCTTCATCAGGCTTGCGCTTAATGTATTTTGGCAAAGGTGTTTCGCCCAATATTTCCAGCATGCCTCTAAATTCATCATCGGTGCCATCCCATAAAAAACGGATGGTGCGGCCACGGCTGGTAGTGTTGTCAATTACTTCGGCAACCAGTTCATCACTCTCACCAAAATATAATTTATTACCCACACGTATTTTACGGGCAGGGTCAACAATTACATCCCAAAGTTTGTTTGCCTTGTTCAGTTCACGCAGTAAAAAAACTTCAATTTTGGCACCGGTTTTTTCTTTGCGGCCATACATACGTGCCGGAAAAACCTTGGTGTTGTTAACTACAAACACATCTTTATCATCAAAATAATCCAGTATTTCTTTAAAGTGTTTGTTTTCGATATTGCCGGTTTTGCGGTCAATCACCATCATACGGCTGTCTTCACGGCGTTTGGTTGGGTTTTGTGCAATAAGGTTTAAGGGAAGGTCGAATCTGAATTGGGATAATTTCATGTAACGTTTTAATTTAATTGTGTCACATGCCTTTGTCTGAAATCTTACATTGATTTAGCCCTTTTTAAAGGACATTTATCATGTTACGGCATGATTTAAAGTGGGCAAAGGTAGTAAATTACAGCCAATTTTTTGAAGTTAAATATTATTATTGTACGCCAAAATCTCCAATTGTTTAAAAACAGTATATAAACCGTTAAATAGTCAACATAATTTTGTGGTTTGTTCAGTTCTGTGCATCTTTATAACGATACCCATCTCTTTTACTAATCTCAACTGTAATGTTTATAAAACCCATTAACACCCTGCTTGCTGTTTTGTTGCTTTGTTCAATTACTGTTTGCGGCCAAAAAAAAGTGGCTCCAAAATACCCCAGCCTGTTATGGGAAATTACCGGTAATGGTTTAGCAAAGCCATCGTACCTGTTTGGCACCATGCATGTTAGCAGTAAACTGGTTTTTCATTTAAGCGATTCATTTTATCTGGCGCTAAAAAGTGTGGATGCTGTGGCGTTGGAGCTTAACCCGGAATTGTGGCAGGCAGAGATGGTGAATATGAACCGAATAAGAGAAAATTATCTTGCCTTTGTGCAAACTCCACGAGGCGATTTTCTGAATGAAAACTCTTTCCGCATTGCAAAATATGATGAAGAACTGAAAGCTGCCATCAGCACCGAGCCAACTATTGTAAACAGTTTGCTCTACAGGTCGTATAAAGAAAAAGAAGATTTTGAGGAAGATACTTTTCTGGATCTGTACATTTATCAAACAGGAAAAAAATTTGGCAAAAGGGCAACCGGTGTAGAGGATTATTTTGAAACAGAAAAAATAGTGATGGAGGCTTACACCGATATGGCCAAAGAAAAAAAGCAAAAATCGTTTGATAGCGATGGAGAATCACGCTACGATATTTTAGAAAAAACGCAGGATGCTTACCGCCGGGGCGATCTGGACCTGATGGACTCTTTAGATAGAATGATGGACCGCTCCGAAGCCTTTACAGAAAAATTTCTTTTTAAGAGAAATGAAATTCAGGCAAATTCCATTGATACCATCATTAAAAAAAGTTCATTGTTTGTGGGCGTTGGTGCAGCCCATTTGCCCGGCCAACGCGGCGTTATTGAACTGTTGCGTAAAATGGGTTATAAACTCAGGCCAGTATTTATGAGTGACCGTGATGCTGCACAAAAAGAAGTTGTTGATAAAAAGAAAGTGCCGGTAAAATTTACAACACAAACTGCCGATGATACCTTTTTTACTGTAGATATGCCAGGGCCATTATTTAAGCTCAGCAACGATTACAGGCAATTAGACAGAAGGCAATACTCCGACATGAGCAATGGTGCCTATTACCTGGTAACCCGCATAAAAACCTATGCCGCTTTTCAGCAACAAAACGAAAAAAATGTTTTAAACAAAGTAGATAGTATTTTGTACGAGAATATTCCTGGCAAGATATTATCCAAAAAAACAATCGCCAGAAACGGCTACACAGGCTTCGATATCAGCAGCCGTACCCGCCGGGGCAACCTGCAGCGATACAATATTTTTATTACGCCGTTTGAAGTGCTGGTTTTTAAAATGAGCGGTAAAGAGAATTATGTTGATGGAGAAGAAGCAGAACGCTTTTTTTCATCTATACAATTAAAAGCAGAAATTAATAAAGCTGTTGATTTTAAACCGGCACAGGGAGGTTTTACTATAAAATTTCCGCAACAACCGGTTGAACACATGAACACAGATAACGGCGATAGAATAAACCGTTGGGAATATGAAGCTGTTGATAAAACAACTGGCGATGCATTTTTGGTATTAAAAAAATCGGTGTACAATTTTCGTTTTCTGGAGGAGGATGATTTTGATCTGGGGCTGATTGAAGAATCGTTTAGAAACCCGGATAATTTTGAAAAGCAACTAAGCCGGCAACGCAGCACCTACAAGGGTTATCCATGCCTGGATGTAAAGGAGAAATTAAAAGATGGCTCAACAGTATTTGCCCGGTATATTATTAAAGGCCCCCATTATTTTGTTATTGCTGCAAAAAGCAAAAACAAAAAAAGTGATTTCAACACTTACTTAAATTCTTTCAATTTTACCGGCTTTCAATACAAAGCCCCAACAGCTTATATAGATACGTTTATGCATTTTACGGTTAGTACACCTGTTGTACCAGAATTAAATAACGACATACGTGAGCTTACAGAAAACGTTGCCAAAGAAATGGCCAACGGCAATAATGGCAGCAACTATTTCAGCTATTGGCCCAAAACAAAAAATGGTTTGTTCCGCAGCGATTCAACAGGAGAGATGATTGGCTTAAGTATTCAGGAGTATCCAAAATATTTTTATGCAAAGGATTCAGCGGCTTTTATGAGCGATGAAATAAAAAATTATTTTGAAAACGGGAGTATGGTTTTGTATAAAAAAGATTCAATTCTTTTACAAAACAATGTAAAAGCATACAGGTTCAGTATGCGTGATACGGGCTCATCACGTACTATTAACCGCCTTACAATGCTTAAAGATAATTACACTTTTGGGTTGGTTACCATGGGAGATACCCTTACGGACGAAAGCAGTTTTATACATTCTTTTTTTAACAGCATCAGGCCACATGAAAAAAAACTGGGCAGAGACATTTATGGCAGCAGGCTGGATGAATTTTTTGCCGACCTTTTTAGTAAAGACAGTGCAACACAAAAAAAAGCACAGCAATCTATCAGCAGTATTTACTATGGTGAAAATGGCGTACCACTGATTGCTGCCGCTATTGCAAGGTTGAATATTACCGACAAGGAATATTTTGACAGCAAAACAAAACTGATAGCCGAACTGGGATATATAAAAGACAGCACAAAGCCTGTGGTTGTTAAGCTGCTTAAAAGAATATACGAACAAACTGCCGATACCAGTCTTTTTCAAAACGAAGTATTCAGGGCACTTGCCAGGCACAAAACCAAAGCGGCTTACGCTTTATTTAAAGAGCTGATTATGCAGGATCCGCCTGTGTTTTCGCAAAGCTATGATTACAGTACGCTGTTTTCCGACCTTGGCGATTCGTTATTGCTTGCCAAAGAATTATTTCCGGAAATATTGCAGCTCTCAACACTGAATGATTATAAAGATGATGTTTTTTCGCTGCTGGTTTCATTGGTTGATAGTAATCTGATAACTGCGGCTGATTACGAAACTTATTTTACAAAAATATATTTTGATGCAAAGGTTGAATTGAAAAAGATGCAGATAAAAGATGAAGAAATGATGAAGGATGAATTGGTGAAGGAGAACGATGATGAAGAAGTTACAACCGTTGTTAGATATGATCAATACGATAAAAGCGATCTTGATGATTACAGCGTGTTGCTGATGCCATTTTACGATAAGAAAAAAAATGTACAACTCTTTTTTGAACGGCTTTTACAATCACGTGATGCGGAGGTAAGGCTTACTGCTGCGGGCTTACTGCTGAGGAATAACAAGCCGGTGGCTGATAGTATTTTATTAAACCTGGCTGCCGAAGACCGCTACAGAAGCAAGTTATATGTTAGGCTGGAAAAGATAAAACGATTGGATAAGTTTCCGGCAAAGTATAAAAACCAGCTTGGTATTGCAAGGAGTTTTTTAATAGCTGACAAAAATTACAGTAAGGTAGATTCTGTAATTTTCATTAAAAAACAACCGGCTGCTTATCTTGATAAAAAAGGTGTGGTGTATTTTTTTAAGTACCGTGTTAAAAAAGACGATGAGTGGAAAATAGGTATTAGCGGTTTACAACCGGAAGATGAGAAAAGTATATCTACAGATGAAAAGTTAACCAGCATGACAGACAAAAAAATTAAAAAAGAAGAATCGCTGGATGAACAGTTGATGGAACAACTTAAAAAGATATTGTTCAATTTTCATCCGGCGGCAACAAATTTTTATGGATACAATAATTATACCGACTACCGGGAGATTGACAGTTATGAAAATTGATGTATGCTTTTGCCTGGGATGGCACTGATCAGTTTTTTTGTGTATTCATTTGCAGGATGATGATAAACCTGGTCAGCAGTTCCTTCCTCCACAATTTTTCCTTTGTACATCACCAGTATGCGGTTGCAGATATAATGCACAACAGACAGATCGTGCGAAATAAAAATGGCTGTAAACCCAAATTCAGCTTTCAGATCGTTCAGCAAATTTAATACCTGAGCCTGCACACTTACATCCAATGCCGAAACACTTTCATCAAAAATTAAAAAAGAAGGATTGAGGGCGAGTGCCCTTGCAATGCAGATACGCTGCCGCTGCCCGCCGCTGAACTGGTGTGGGTAGCGGTTAAAATGGCTGGTATCCAAACTTACCTTCTCCAGCAATTCCATCACTTTTTCTTTTCGTTGTTTATTATTTGATAAAACAGAATGTACTTTCAGTGGCTCCAGTATAGCATCTCCAATGGTAATGCGTGGGTTTAGTGAGCCATACGGATCCTGAAAAACGATTTGCAGATTTTTACGCATCTTACGCAACACTTCCGCATGGGTTTGTGTAAGATCTTTTCCATCCAGCAAAATTTTACCTGCTGTTGGTTTTATTAATTGTAAAATGCTGCGGCCCAAAGTTGTTTTACCGCAACCGCTTTCGCCAACCAAGCCTATAATATCGCCTTGCTCCACCTTAAAACTTACATCATCAACTGCTTTAAAATATTGCGTTGCTTTTCCAAATAAATTTTTCTTTGTTGGAAAATGAACTTGAAGGTTTTTTAGTTCAAGAACTGTAGTCCCGAAAGTTGTCGGGATTTCGCTTTGCTCAATTTGTGGTTGGTGGTTTGTTGTTTGTAGTTCTTTTTCTGAATCGGCCAGCACATCGAATTGATGAGCGTTTTCTTGTGCCTTGTAACTTGTCCCTTGTGCCTTTTCTTTCTGCTCAAAAAAATCACTTACTACCGGCAATCGCTTTCCTTTGGCTTTTCCTGCGGGTCGGCATGCCAGCAAAGCCTTTGTGTACGGGTGTTTGGGAGCCTGGAGAATATCTTTTGCAAAACCCTGCTCTACAATTTCGCCACGGCGCATTACTATTATTTTATCCGCAATATCTGCCACAACACCCAAATCGTGTGTAATGAAAATTACACCCATGTTATTTTCTGTTTGTAAAGATTTAATGAGTACAAGTATTGTTTTTTGCACCGTTACATCCAATGCTGTGGTAGGCTCATCTGCAATTAATAAAGAGGGGTTGCAACACATGGCCATGGCAATCATCACCCGTTGTTTTTGGCCGCCGCTGAGTTCGTGCGGATAGCGGTTAATTAAATGCTCAGGGCCTGGCAGTTTTACTTTTTCAAAAAGCGCAATCGTTTTTTGCTTTGCAATTGCTTTAGATACTTTTTGATGCAGTTGTATTGCTTCCATTACCTGGTAACCACAGGTAAATACAGGGTTCAGCGATGTCATCGGTTCCTGAAAAATCATGGCAATTTCATTACCACGGATGCTGGTTATTTCTTTGGCAGATAATTTTAAAAGATCAACCGGTAAATTATCTCCATTAAAAAATAAAGCTTTGCCTGTAACAACAGATTGCTTTGGTAATAATTGCAAAATAGATAAAGCGGTAACTGATTTACCTGAGCCACTTTCGCCAACAATGGCAACAAGCTCTCCTTTATTAACAGTAAATGAATTTGATTTTACAGCTTCAGATGTATAACCCTCGGTTGTAAAATTTATATGGAGCCCTTCGATGGTTAATAACGGCTGCATCTTATTTATTAATTATTTTGATGCCCAGTTTTTTACCAGGAGTAGGGTAGTATGCCATACAAACCATACAGGGAGCGGTGCTTAGTGTGTCTATCTGAAAAAAAAACTCGTCACCCTGGTTTATGGTAGCCGGAAAGTTGCAGGGGTTTTGCAAAGCAAAAACATTGCTGTACGTTTTTTTTGTTGTTTCATCCGTCCAGTTGGTTACAATTTTTGAGGTATCTATATTGCCTTCCGTAAGCTTGACTGTATAATTCATGCAGATGGCTTTAATTTCCAACCTGCCTTTATATACAGCTTCCTTTTTTTCTTTTATTTCTGCTGCTTTTTTCTCCTTTTTATTGCAGTTTTCAGCAGATATCGTTAATAAAAAAACAATGGATAAAAAGATAAGCCGTTGCATAATTTAAAATTTTAAATGTCTTACAGTTAAGCCGTCATTTATAAGTTGTTTTAAAGAATCTATACCTATTTTTAAATGTCGCTCCACAAATTCAGTGGTAACTTTTTTATCGCTTTCTTCTGTTTTTACACCTTCCGGCACCATGGGGCTATCGCTAACCAATAACAAAGCACCCGTAGGAATTTTGTTATAAAAACCAACTGTAAAAATGGTTGCCGTTTCCATATCAATAGCATAGGCCCTCACTTTTTGCAGGTACTCTTTAAAAACTTCATCATGCTCCCAAACCCTTCTGTTGGTTGTGTAACAAACACCGGTCCAATAATCGCAGGATGCATCCCTGATGGTGGTTGAAATAGCTTTTTGCAAGGCAAAGGCTGGCAGGGCTGGTACCTCTGGCGGAAAATAATCATTGCTGGTACCTTCACCCCTGATTGCGGCAATGGGCAATATTAAATCTCCAAGTTTATTGCGTTTTTTTAGGCCACCACATTTACCCAGAAACAGTACAGCCTTGGGTTCTATCGCACTCAGCAAATCCATTACGGTGGCTGCTCCGGGGCTGCCCATACCAAAATTTATGATGGTAATATTGTTGGCGGTGGCGCATTGCATGGGCCTGTCAATACCTATAATTTTCACATCATTCCACTCAGCAAACATGTTTACATAATTGCTGAAATTGGTGAGCAAAATATACTCACCAAAATTTTCTAATTTTTCGCCGGTGTATCTCGGTAACCAGTTGTTTACTATTTCTGCTTTCGACTTCATATCTTTCCGTTTAATTTCTATATAATAATAAAGATACAAAATTATCGGCCTGCAATTGGTTTACAGCTATGATCAAAATTGAATATCCTCCATATCAACCCAAAATAAAAAATGAAGCTGATAAGGAATTTATTTTTGATGAATTCAGAAAACGCTGGGTTATTCTTACACCCGAAGAATGGGTGCGGCAGAATTTTCTGCAATATCTTACCCAAATAAAAAAATACCCGCCCTCTTTAATTGCTATTGAAAAAGAAATAAAACTAGGGGAGCTTAAAAAACGGTTTGATATTGTTGTATATGATTCTGATACAAAACCCTGGATGATTATTGAATGTAAGGAAATGAATGTGCCATTGGATAAGACTGTGCTGGATCAGGTATTGCGTTATAATATGTCTCTAAATGTACCTTACTTTGCAATAACCAATGGAAGTTATTGCCTTGCATTTTCAACAAACAAAAATGTGCTTACAGCAATAAAAGAACTGCCGGCTTTCTGATTAATATTTATTCTTTAACTGTCTCTGCTTCCTTATTATTGATATATTCATTATTGCTGAAGGGCCATTGCTGCTGCAGCTTTGCATAAATAAAATATACTACTATACCGGTTCCAAAAACAATTAAAAAAGATTTAATAACCGCAAAACCGGTTGAGTAAAAAACAAACAACCACATAAGTATTGCCAATATTACCGGAAGCGGATACAAAGGCATTTTGTAAGTAAGATGGCTGCTGCCATTGCGTTTGCGAAGTATTACCACCCCAACGGCCTGCCCTATAAACTGCACCATAATACGCATGGCCAAAATGCCGCTGATTACATCGCTCATTCTAAAAAGTAAACTGAAAACAAATGCAAATGCGGCAAGTACCAGTAAAGAAATGTATGGGAAATTTTTTGTAGGATGCAGTTTGCCAAACACTTTAAAAAATGCGCCATCAACTGCTGCAGCATAAGGCACACGTGAGTAACCAAGCATTACAGCAAATAAAGATGCCAGCGCAACCCACAATATCATAACCGTAATTGTATTGGCTGCGGCAATGCCATACAGCCTTTCAATAAAAGTGCTTACTACAAAATTGTTGATGCCGGCTTGCTGCCATTGTTTTATTTCCTGCCAGCTGATAACACTGCTCACACTCATGTTCATGGCGATGTACAAAATGGCAATACCGATAACAGAAATAAACATGCTGCGTGGTATATTTTTGCCGGGGTTTTTTATTTCTCCACCCAAATGGCAAACATTGTAATAGCCCAGGTAGCTGTAAATAGACTTTATGCATGCCTGCCCAAATGCAAAAGATGCCAATTGCCCCCAGCTAAAATCTGCGTTTATATCTTTTAGCGGTTGTAAAAAATTACCATGGGCAATGCCGCCAATAATTATCCAGCCAATGGTTAATATTACGCCAGTCCACAGCAGCACTGCAATTTTACCAATGCTGTCAATTTTGCGATAGAGTAAAATAGTAACAACAACAATAACTGCTGCCGAAACTAATTTTTGCTCCGTCGGGCTTAATGCAACCAAATATCCCAAGTATTGCGAAAACCCAATAGCAGCAGATGCTGCAACCAGCGGTGCTTGTATAATGGTTTGCCATACATACAAAAAGCTCATCATCCTGCCCATACCATTTTTGCCGTAGGCTTCTTTTAAAAAATTGTAGCTGCCGCCGGCTAACGGGTACGCAGCGCCCAACTCACTCCATATCATGGCATCTACTAAAGAGAGGATGGCTCCGGCAATCCAGGCATATAAAAACATGCCGCCCATAAGCCCCATAACAATTGGCAGGGTGATGAATGGGCCAATGCCCACCATATCAATCATATTTACAACGGTAGATTGAAATAGGCCTAAGCTTCTTTGTAGTTTTGGTGCACTCATTCAAAATGATTGAAAATGGAAATTACAATTTTGAATGATAAAAAAACAAATTGGCTGGCCTTTAATATTGCTTATTTCTATATTTACTAAAATTAAAAACCAATAAGAATAATAAGCATAATGGCTATTAAAACGAGACGAAAAACAATTTGCATATAATTTTGTTTGTAGCTTAGATAAATATAAACGGAGAAATGAACAAAAAAATTGTGATTGCAGTAACCGGTGCCAGTGGTTCCATTTATGCAGACTTATTGCTTAAAAAACTACAGCAACTTAACAATCAGGTTAAAGAGCTGAGCCTGGTAATGACTACCAACGCCAAAGAAGTTTGGAAGATTGAATTAGACAATGAAGATTTTGCCAACTACAAACTGCAACATTATACCCAGCAGGATTTTAATGCACCCTTTGCTTCAGGCTCGGGCCAGTACGATACCATGATCATCATACCTTGCAGCATGGGTACGCTTGGTCGCATTGCTTCCGGTATTTCAAACGATCTCATCAGCCGTGCTGCGGATGTTATTTTAAAAGAAAGAAGAAAGCTGATTTGTGTGGTACGTGATACGCCTTACAACCTCATCCACATCCGCAATATGGAAACCATTACACTTGCCGGTGGAATTATTTGCCCGGCAACTCCATCTTTTTACAGCAAACCAAAAACAATCGAAGAGGTTGCTGCTACGGTTGTTGACCGGGTTATTGACCTGGCAGGATTGCAGAATGAAGCTTACAGGTGGGGTGGCCCCTCCTATCCTACCCAAGGGGGAGGGAAATAATATAGAACTGTGCGTAGAAAAAATATTAGAAAATAAAACTTATTAAATTAATACAGCGGTTTAGATTTTAAAAGCTGCCCCTTACAGTTCCCTCTACTCAGGAAAGGGGTTGGTGAGAGGCCGCTCTTTATCTCAAATCCACCAACTCCATTCCCGGATAATTTTTTTGATTGAATGTAAACATCGTATCCGCAATGGTTGCACTTGTGTTCATTCCGCTTACGGTGTAAGTATAACGGTTGCCTGCTTTTTCAAAAATTTTGGTTGATGTAATGCTTTTTGTGGCCTTGTTGATGAACACAATTACTTTATGAAAAAGTTTCGATTTATCAATTGGTGTTAATTCAATTTCCTGAATACCTTTTGCATCGCTGTTTAATTTATACAAAAAATCTTTATCGTAAAAATTGGTAAAAAGTTTTTGCGGGGTGATGGTGTTGCTTGAAGGATCGAGTTTTGTTAAAGTAATTTCTTTTGCTGCAGGGTCAACGGTCCACACATTGCTTCCATCACTAAAAATATCCTGTCCGGCTACCTTAACTCGGTACTTGGTTCCTTTCATATAAACAGTCCCGGTTTTATTGCCCAAAACCTTACTGGCAGCATTTTCTATTTTTAAACTAAAGTTTGATTGTACAGATTTAAAAGTCTTGAATTTGGCACTTACTGCATCTAATATTTTTTTAGCCTCCGGATCGCTGTATCCCATACCTTTTGGAGCCTGCGCTTTTGTGGTAAAAGCCACTACCATCATTAAAAATGCTACACTTAAAATTCGTTTCATATTACTTTTTTAGTATTAAAAATTCCCTGCTGTGAAAATGGGTGCAAAGATATAGCATTAGATGATTTTTTACAAGACTGGTTTAAGGCCGATTTGTAATAAACTGTTAATGTAGCTGCTTTTAAAAAATAACAGTTGACTAATGCCGTTAAACATCCAAAGAATAGCTATTTTGCAGTTCTTCAACTCCACTCCGCTATTGATGCATTTATATAATTTACTGCAAAGTTTATACAATTAAACATATCAGTAAGCATCACTTAATTATTTATATCATGCAAAAAAAGATTCCAGTTTCTCAAAGAGAAACATACGTACCCAATCAGTTTACAGATTTTTTATGGTGGTTATCAACTGCAGAAAAAGAAATACTCGTTGACTCTATTGTTGACAGAAATCGGTACAAAATAATCGGTATGACTGTGCTTGCAACCTGGGCATTTGCAACATTTACCTGGACCTATTTTTTTAGTACCATTGTTGATGCTTTTTTGCTGGCCATAGCATTGGGTTTGTTTATGGGTTTTATCATATTAACTATTGACAGGGCATTGATAAAAGGCATTACAAAATTTAATAAGAGAAAACTGGCGCCGCTTTTATTCAGAGGATTGCTTGCGCTTACCATTGGTACATTTATGGCGCAGCCGGCTGTGCTGTATATGTTTGATAAAGAAATAAAACTGCAGACATCCCTCGACAATGAAAAAAAGAAAATGCTGAAACAGCAGGAGTTAACTGCATTATACAAAACACCCAAAGAAGCTTTAATAAAAGAAAGAGCCGCTTTAAAAACTGAACTTGATTTAAAATATGATGCAGTAAACATTGCAAGAAATAATTTTATTGCCGAAACTGATGGCAGTGGCGGCAGTGGCAAAGTGGGCATTAAAGATATTGCTATTGCCAAAAGAAATGAGTATCAAAAATTAGATGGCGAGTATCAGATTTTGCTAAAAGAAACACAACCCAAATTAGATAGTGCAGATGCAGCCTTAAAAGAAATTGATAATAAAATAAAAACAGAAGAAACCAATTTTACTACATACCTCAACAATGGGTTTTTAACAAGGGTTGAAGCTTTAACGAATCTGTTAAAGAATAATGCTGCATTGCAATTCCGTTATTATTTAATTGTTTTTATTTTAATGCTGATAGAGTTGATGCCGGTAATTGCAAAAACAATGTTGCCATCGGGCAGTTACGATGAAAAAGTAATGCTGCGTGAAGAAATGGAAATTGATATTGCCCACAGCAACATTCGTAAAGAGCAGCAATTAAAAGAAATTTACAACCAACTGGCTTTTGAAAATGATACCGAAGCCATAAAAGCTTTTTTTACTTTAACCAAAGATGATCGCAACGAAAAGATTAAAACCTTCAGCAAAAAATGGAAGGAAGAAAACCCCCAAACCTTTGATGACCTTTGGGAAAAGATGAAGAAAGAGATATTGACGAAGCAGGAGAATTAAACGCTGATTATCCAGATTGTCTCAGATTTCGCTGATTTTTATCTGCGAAATCCTTTAATCCATAAATCTGCGATTGGTTTGTTATTTTTGTCGCCCCATACGGTCGTCAGTGGTCTGTCGCCTGTGGTCTTTACTATGGCCAAAGCAACTGCTGAAACTCCCTTAATGCAACAACACAATGCCATCAAGGCTAAATACCCTGATGCTATTTTGCTTTTTAGGGTGGGCGATTTTTACGAAACTTTTGGCCAGGATGCAATAACCACCGCAGCCGTTTTGGGCATTACACTTACCAAACGCAATAATGGCAATCCCGATGCATCAGAACTGGCAGGCTTTCCGCACCATGCACTGGATACTTATTTACACAAATTAGTAAAAGCCGGTTACCGGGTTGCCATTTGCGATCAGTTGGAAGATCCCAAACAAGCCAAAGGAATTGTAAAGCGTGGCGTAACTGAATTGGTTACACCTGGCGTTGCTACCAGCGATAAATTACTTGAGCATAACAGCAATAATTTTTTAGCAGCACTGCATTTTCAGGATGATAAAATTGGTATTGCGTTTTTAGACATCAGCACCGGCGAATTTTTTGTGGCCGAAGGCGATAAGGAATATGCCGATAAATTATTGCAGAGTTTAAAACCTGCTGAAGTTATTTTTCAGCGCAGCCAGCAAAAATATTTTAAAGAAAATTTTGGCACAAAATTTTTTACCTACACGTTAGAAGAATGGATTTTTGCTGAAGCTTATGCAACCGAAAGTTTGCTAAAACATTTTGGCACACATAGCTTAAAAGGTTTTGGTATTGAAGGTCAGCCAATGGGTATTATTGCAGCCGGAGCTATACTGCATTATTTAAAAGATACCGAGCATCCTAATCTCGGGCACATCACATCAATACAAAGAATTGACAGGGAAGATCATTTGTGGATGGATCGATTTACCATACGCAACCTGGAATTATTTGGTGGTGCCGAGGGGAGTAATACTTTGTTGAAAGTATTGGACAATACGGTATCGGCCATGGGAGCAAGGCTTTTAAAACGCTGGATGGTGCTGCCTTTGAACAATATCGTAAAAATCAATGAACGGCTTAATACGGTTGAGTTTTTAATTAAAGAAGTTGAGCTTCGCAACAAAATAACACAATGCATTAAGCAGGCTGGTGATGTGGAAAGATTAGTGAGTAAAGTGCCGCTCAAAAAAGTAAACCCACGGGAGGTGTTACAAATTGCCAAAGGTTTACAACAAACGGCATTAATAAAAGACATCTGCGAAAATGCTGCTAACGAATATTTAAAAAGATTGGGCGATTCTCTCAACCCATGTAAATATATTTTTGATAAGATTGTAAAAGAGTTGAATGAAAATCCGCCGGTAGCAGCATCCAAAGGAAATGTAATTGCAGCAGGCATTAATGAAGAACTAGATGCCTTACGTAAAATTGCCAGCGGCGGAAAAGATTATTTAGTTGAGATACAACAACGGGAAGCATTGGCAACCGGAATATCTTCTTTAAAAATAAGTTTCAACAATGTTTTTGGTTATTATTTAGAAGTAACACATGTACACAAAACCAAAGTGCCTGAGAACTGGATACGCAAGCAAACATTGGTTAATGCCGAAAGATACATCACCCCTGAATTAAAAGAATACGAAGAAAAAATTGTTGGGGCCGAGGATAAAATTCTCGCCATAGAAATGCAGCTTTTTGAAGAACTGCTGAACGAGTTGCAGGATTACATTGCACCCATGCAGGTTAACGGACATGTAATGGCGGTGCTGGATTGCCTGAGTTGCTTTGCAAACAACGCCCTGCAATTCAAATATAAAAAACCAATACTACAGGATGATTTTCTATTGGATATAAAAGACAGCAGACACCCCGTGATTGAAAGAAATTTACCGGTGGGCGAACCCTATATTGCCAATGATATTTACCTGGATCCGTCATCGCAACAAATAATTATTTTAACAGGGCCCAACATGAGTGGTAAAAGCGCCATCCTGCGTCAGACGGCATTGATAACACTGATGGCACACATGGGAAGTTTTGTGCCGGCAAGCGATGCAAAAATTCCACTCACCGATAAAATATTTACAAGAGTAGGAGCCAGCGATAATTTAAGCGGCGGCGAAAGTACTTTTATGGTAGAGATGAATGAAACAGCCAGCATCATCAACAATCTTACCAAACGAAGTTTAATTTTGTTAGACGAAATTGGAAGAGGCACATCTACCTACGATGGTATCAGCATAGCCTGGAGCATTGCAGAATTTTTGCACAACTCCGTTCATCAACCCAAAACATTATTTGCCACACATTACCACGAGTTGAATGAGCTGGAGAATAAATTCAGCGGGATTAAAAACTTTCATGTAACCAATAAAGAAGTTGGCAATAAAATAATTTTTCTGCGTAAACTGGCGCCGGGAGGCAGTGTACACAGTTTTGGTATTCATGTGGCACGTATGGCAGGCATGCCGCCACAACTGATTAATCGTGCCAACGAAATTTTAAAACAGTTGGAGGAAAGCAGAGAGGGAGGCGATGGAATCAATCTTAACGAGAATATAAAAAATTTACCTACCCCCAAAATGCAACTCAGTATTTTTGATGCACACTCTGCCACTTTTGATGAAATCAGAAATTTGCTCGATGCTGTTGATATAAACCGTTTAACACCTGTAGAGGCTTTATTGAAATTACAAGAGATAAAAGGAAAAATTAATTAACACCTTTGATCCGGATATAAATGTAAATGATTATAAGAATACAAATAGAAATACAAAGAAGGGGCAGTTGTATGAGAAAAATTTTGACATGCCATTTCATAATAAATGTCATCTAAGGGAGCATAACGCCAATCTCTTAAGGCACCGCTTGTATTATTTGATAGAGAAAGTGTAAGAGTAACATACTGAGATATATTTGCTAAACCAACTAACTGAACAGGAGAACTTGTACCAGGAGGAATATTTGTAAAATATGTATATGTACCGCCAGGTAAGTTAGTTAATTCTATAGTTACACTATATACAGTTGAACTTTGCGTTGCATTATATATCGTAAGTGCAGTTGAAGCGTAATTAGAGACTTTTGAAGTATTCGTTGGACTTATAATTGAATTATTTTTATAACTAGTAAGAATTACGAATAAAACTGTGGAAGCTAATATCTTTTTCATGAATAATAATTTTAGGTTAAAAATAAAATTTAAGACCAAGGACAGAATAAATGTAAGTAAAAAAAAGATTTATTTATAATTTTGAATATTATTTTTTCACACTTTTATGTAAATATTTGACTTTCAGCATTAAACCTGTTAAAACCTTATTAACTCTTGCAGCATTAATAGCAGTTAAAGGGTCTTATTGTTAATTTTACAACACTTATGATTAAAAGGTTACTAATGCTGATTGGTACACATGTTGCAGTGGTATTATCTGCAACTTCACAAACATGTTCTCTTCCGGGTATGACGCCGGGAAATGCCATACCGGTTTGTGGAATTTCTGTATTTCATCAGGATGTTGTAGTGAATTGCAGCGGCCCCGATGTAGCACAGGTTGGTTGCTCAGTTGGCATAACTTCATCCAGTTCATTCTGGTACAAGTTTACGTGTTTTCAAACGGGTACATTGGGTTTTTTAATCAGCGGTATTTCAAACTCGGATGACTACGATTGGGTTTTGTTCGATATTACAGGCCGTAACCCCAATGATGTTTTCTCCAATTCATCCTTACCGATTTCTATCAATATTTACGGCGCTGGCGGCGGCACCGTGCCTTTTCCCGAATCTCCAACCGGATGCCGGCCTGGAGCAACAGGTAATGTTCATTGCGAAGGTAATGCCAGCGGAAATACACCATTTAATGCCATGCCATCAATTATTGTTGGACATAATTATTTATTGATGGTAACCAACTGGACAAGAAGTACTGCTGGATATGATCTTTCGTTTACAGGCGGAACAGCAAGTATTACTGACCCCAAAGAGCCACACATGGAAAGTGCAAGGGCCATTTGTGATGGGGTAAGTGCCAGTATAAAAATGAATAAAAGAATGAAATGCAACAGCCTTACTGCAAGTGGCAGTGAGTTTACCATCACGCCGGCTGTGGCTAATGTAATTGCTGCATCTGGTTTTGGCTGCAACCCAGCTTTTGATATGGATTCAGTTTTAATAACTTTTGACGCACCACTTCCACCCGGCACTTACAGCATCAACATTAAAAACGGTACAGATGGAAATACAATACTTGATAATTGCGACAGAGGCATCCCCGTAAATGAAAATATTCCCATGACTGTTTATCCGCTGGTGCCAACACCAATGGATAGCATATCGCCGCTTGGCTGCAAGCCTGATGAAGTGCAACTGGTATTTAGAAAAAATATGAAGTGCAGCAGCATTGCGCCCAATGGCAGCGATTTTGAAGTGCTGTTGCTTTCAGGCTCCGAAACTGTTAGTGTTGTAAGTGCATCTGGCAATTGCAATGCAGATAGTTTAACACCCATCATTAAAGTAAAGCTGGCAACCAATCTGTCTGCACCCATAAGAACGAAGGGAACATACCTGATAAGATTAAAAACCGGCGATGATGGCAATACCATTATTGATGAATGCGGACAGCAAACCCCCGCGGGTGCTACGCTTATTTTTAATACTAAAGACACGGTGAATGCCGATTTTAGTTACGGAATTAAGTACGGTTGCGACCGGGATACCGTCAATTATTTTCACAATGGTAATAACGAAGTGAATTTATGGAAATGGAATTTTGACAGAACACGCAGCAGCAGTTTGCAAAACCCAACGGTATTGTATGGCACCTTCGGACTTAAAAAAACGTACCTTATCGTATCAAACGGTATTTGCCGTGATACCAGTGATACGGTGCAGATATTTTTGGATAATGAAGTGAAGGCTGCATTTGAAGTAACATCCGTAGTTTGCCCCAATGAGTTTGCAACTTTTATAAATAAAAGTACCGGCAATATTGTAAGCTACAACTGGGATTTTGCAAACGGGTTTACCGATAATTCTCCAACGCCATTACAACAATCTTATATTGCGCAAAAACCCGACAGAAATGTTTTTCCAAGATTGATAGTAAAAAATAACCTTGGTTGTTTTGATACGGCTACACAAAAAATTGTGATACCATATAGTTGTTACATTGCCGTGCCCAATGCGTTTACGCCCAATAACGATGGGCTGAATGATCAACTCTATCCACTCAATGCTTACAAGGCAAGGGATCTGTTGTTTAGGGTTTACAACCGTGTAGGGCAATTGGTTTTTGAAACCACCGACTGGACAAAAAGATGGAATGGAAAATTTAAAGGCCAGCCGGCCGATTTAGGAACTTATGTGTGGATATTGATTTACACCAACACTGATACCGGTAAAAGAATACAGCAGAAAGGGACGACTATTTTGTTGCATTGATGCTAATAAACCTATCAGATTTCCGCTTACTTCTGAGCCAGTGATATAAACCAATAAAGATTTCTCTGGCTACAAAACCCTGCCTGCAAACCTTATAGGTTTTTCCGGATAAACGGATTAACTAATTAACAGATTAACACCTTTATCTCCCCAGCATCTTCCGTTCATCTCTTTCTTCCCTTAGCATTGCACCAAAATCCATTTTACGTACCATTGTTTTTATAACCAGGGCAATGCGTTTTGTTTTGGTAGGTTCTGTTTTTGCCGATTCAATCCATTTGGTAAAATAATTGCGGTGGCCCTGTGGCAGGCTGTTAAAGTATTTCAGTGCTTCGGGTTCATCCTGCAAACATTCAAGCAATTCTAAAGGTGGCAGTATGGGTTCATAATCCATTTCCAATTGTACTTTAACTGTTGCACCTTTTCTTTTGCCGATGCCTTTGCGTAATGCGGCATTAACGGTTAAAATAAAATCGCCCTTGCCCATGGGTATCAGGGCCAGTTTCTCTACTTTAAAATCATCCAGCTTACCTTTTACACGGTACGATTTTTTTACACCGGGATTTAACTTT
>JAYURR010000249.1:0-2540 GCA_043756605.1 Chitinophagaceae bacterium | reverse complement strand
GCAAAATACTAAACGCAACGGACAAGACAGGTATTTTAATACAAATAATCCACCAGCAGCCGATCAAAGCTATGCATTTGAAAGCCTTGCAGTAAACATGCGTGGGTTTATACAAAATGTAGCCAACGGAAATAATGCGGTTGTAATTAACAGCGAGTTTAGATTACCAGTTGTTTCAACATTCTTTAACCGCACCTTTAATAATTCTTTCCTGAATAATTTTCAGATAATTCAATTCATTGATTTAGGAACAGCCTGGAATGGTGCCTACTCAAAAATTAAACGCCCCGAAGCTATTTATGGCCAACCTCCTGTACAGGTAAAAGTAAAAGCCGGTGGCATTGGACCTTTTGCAGGTGGTTATGGTTTTGGTGCAAGAAGTACCTTATTGGGATATTTTTTAAAGTATGATGTGGCCTGGCCTATGAATGGTTTCTTTAAAGGAAAACCTGTGATGTATTTTGCGTTAGGTTTAGATTTTTAAATTCAAAAAATATAAAGAGCGGAATAAAATTCCGCTCTTTATATTTCAATGGACAAAATTCAAGTACTCGTTTTTTCCGCCACTCATTTCCACCAAAAAGCTGTAAATGTATTAAATACAAAAATCTAATACAAATCATCCGATACCGCATGGCCGCTACGAACTACTGCCATAATAATTGGCTCCATAAAAACAATTGCTAAAATGGTAACTACAAAGCCAGGCGGGTTAACTGGTATGTAAAACTATCCTGTTTTTTAAAACCATCTCTGTTTCATGTTTTATTTATTTAAGTGATGAAGTGATAACAATGTTTGCATCAGTATTTTTTTAAAAGTTGAATTACAAACAGTTCAATACAGTAGCAATAGCCAGTGAGCATGCAGTTAATTTTTTGCATCGTTATTTATTTTATGAATGAGTGATTCTGTTGGTTCCTGTAAAATAGAAAACCAGGGCCAGTTTTTAATGGGTATACTTTGCTTACCACGCCGGTAAGCCATCCTGAATTTTTTCCAGTACTCGGGCATGGTTACAAAACCATATAAAACCGTTGCTGCCACCGGAAAAGAAATATGCCCATTGCCCAGCATAAAACATTGCAGGCAAACTTCGCCTTCATCAGTAGTATCGTACTGCAAAAGGATGTGCTTAATATCATGCTTGGCATAATGTGGCAGCAGTTTTAAATTTCTGTGCTGTAAAAAATGTATCAGGTCGTAGCCCAATGTTCCGGCCGGAAATTCACCCAGCTGTTTTGCAGTATATGGAAACACCTGTGGCCTTCTTATAAAACGCAACATGGGCAGCGCCATATTGTGGGTAAGAAAGACCAGTATCCTGGCACGCAAACGGCTTAATACGAAATACGATTTGCTCATATGGTTAAATTTGTTTTTTGAGAAAAAAGATCAAATTGGTTTTTATGTATTTATACATTGAAAGTACTTTGTATTTCAAAGTATATGTGCAAAAAAATTTCACTTTACCGATCCAATCATTTTGGTTAATGCCTCCAGGTGCAGCTTAAATTCTTTTTCTCCATTTTTAGTTATTGAATAAGTAGTGTTTGTTTTGCGGCCAATAAACCCTTTTTGAAACTTCACAAAACCACTCTCTTCCAGTGTTTTTAAATGGCTGGCCAGGTTACCGTCTGTTATATCCAGCAGTTCCTTCAACTCGTTAAAGCTCACCGCATCGTTTACCATCAGGGCACTCATAATGCCCAATCGTATACGGCTGTCAAAAATTTTATTCAGATTTTCTATCGGATTTTTCATCAGGCTAATAGTTTATTTCCGTTCGTATTTCCACCACATCATTACACCATAAACAATATGCAATACCCCAAAACCCATCGCCCAAAACTGCAAGCCGTATCCAATCCACCACAGGTTAAAAATACCCAGTACCAATTGTCCGTACCCCAAATACCGCACTTCGCCTAAAGTATATTTGCTGGCATTTACCAAAGCCAGCCCATAAAAAATTAAACAACCAGGTGCTACCAGCTGGTACTCTCCCAACTGCATCATTCTTATTAAAAAAATACCACCAACTGTAATCGGTATTACCATGTTCCAAAATAAACGAACAGTGGTTGTGCCCAACATGGGCGCTCCATTTTTTTTGCTTCTTAAATAAGTAAAAATAAAAGCCGATACAAATGCGGCCAAAAAAGTAATGGTAGCAATCCAGAAAAGATCGTTGATTAATTTATAACCATCCGAAGTCATCAGCAGGCTTAGCTGGCAATCGCCTTTTACCCAGCAGTTAATTTTTTGGCTGGCAAACCAGGCACCTGCCAAGGCACAAATACCGGCTGCAATACCACTTAATCCGCTCAGGCTTATAAAGCGGCTGCTGCGTTCCATCATCTTTTTGATGTGTTGCAGGTCTTCCAAAGGTTGTTGCTGTTTGTCCATATAAAAAGCACTTTGAAATACAAAGTACGATATTGATTTTGATTTGTGCAAATTATTTTTTGGGCCAGTCTTTTCAATCTTTCTTCATCTTCATTGGCGTCGCACTCTTTTACATCATATCTTTATTGGGC
>JAYURR010000248.1:0-7030 GCA_043756605.1 Chitinophagaceae bacterium | reverse complement strand
CTTCTGAAGGTTTTTTTGCTGGGAAAAGATTGCTGGAATATGGAGTTAAAATAAATGACCAATTTTTATCGAACAATTGATAGGATTTTAAATAAAATAAAATATCTTTATTATAGATTTAACGCAGTATTGCTACTTTAATGTATTTAAATAGCTCTTCTCGTTTTCTCTTTTATACCTTAATACCAAACAACCTCGTTTATGAAAAAAAGTTACCAACTGCTTTGCGTACTGCTTACTTTCCTGGTCTTTTCAACCAAATCTTTAGCGCAAAATAATCTGGCTGCAGGCGATCTGGCCATTGTGAGCTACCAGTCAGATACTGACCCAACAAATACTTTTAATCCGGCATTACTCGAATTTGATGACCGGTTCTCCATAGTGGTACTCAAGTCCGGCGGGCTTGCAGCCGGTACCGTAATTTATATTACCGACAGGGGATGGGACGGCCCCAACAACATCTGGCTTGATGAAGCTTATCCGCCAAATACCTTTGGATTGGGTTCGGAAGCCGTGATCAAATGGGTAGTACCTGCAGGAGGTATTATACAGGGAAAAGAAGTTTTCTTTATAGGCAAATATCATGATGAATTGCCTGCGGGGTCTGAATATTATCAGTGGTTTGCCTATTCCAATGAAAACGGAACCGTTCCCCTTGGTACTATAACAAATGAAACACCTATCGTTCCTACCGGCCTTCCGCTGCCTAATGGTTATACTGATGGAATGAGCCTGTTTAGTGCCGGCGATAATATTTTAGTTTTTCAAACAGGCCCACCCGCAGGTGCGCCAACCAATTACGACGATCCAACACGAAGATTTATTACTGCTATACTTGCCAATATCCGGCCAACAGATGTTGGAGTACCTACCAGTTACGCAGCCTGGGATGTAACGCCCAATGTTCAGAACGAAAGCAGCATTCCTCCGGGTTTGGTAAACGGACAAACATGCTTTCTGATGTCGCCGGGCCCTTTACCCCATCCTACATCACCGGTTCCGGGAGCGGTTGAACCCGATAACGGAAAATTCAGCAACTGTGCATTATCGCTTGCAGGTACCTGCACGGCATTGCAGATGTCAACCTTAATTTATACAACTGCCAACTGGACATATCAAAATACAGTATTTGCCGTAGGCACATCCAGCAGCTTTTGTATTTATAACATTTTAGCAACTAATACCGTAATACTTACTTCGGCACCGGGTACCAATGCCCAAACGGTATGTATCAACACGCCCATCACCAATATTACTTATAATACAACCGGTGCAACCGGTGCTACAGTTACCGGTTTACCAGCGGGTGTAAGCGGTAGCTGGGCCGCCAATGTGGTAACCATCAGTGGTACACCAACAGTAGCGGGTGCTGCGCTTACCTACACCATAACCTTAACAGGTGGCTGCGGAACGGTAACAACAACAGGTACCATAGCTGTTACGGCCAATAATACTGTAACACTTTCTTCTGCTGCCGGTACCAATGCACAAACAAGATGTATCAATACAGCCATTACTAATATTACCTACAGCACCACAGGTGCAACCGGTGCTACAGTTACCGGTTTACCTGCGGGTGTAAGCGGTTCATGGGCAGCTAATGTGGTTACCATCACTGGTACACCAACCGTAGCCGGTGCAGCGCTTACTTATACTGTAACCTTAACAGGAGGCTGCGGAGCAATAACAGCTACCGGTACCATTACCGTAACAGCTAATAATACGGTAACACTTTCTTCGGCGGCAGGTACCAATGCACAAACGGTGCCTATTTCTACCCCGATAACCAATATAACGTATGCAACAACGGGTGCAACCGGTGCAACCGTTACAGGTCTGCCTCCGGGTGTATCAGGTAGCTGGGCTGCCAATGTGGTAACCATTACCGGTTCGCCCACATCTGCGGCTGGTTCGCCCTATACCTATACGGTAACTTTAACCGGAGGTTGCGGTATAGTAACTACAACAGGTACCATTACGGTTACAACCTGTGCGGTTACTTTAACTTCGGCAGCGGGTACCAATGCACAAACGGTATGTAATAATACTGCCATCACCAATATTACCTACGCAACAGTAGGTGCAACCGGTGCAACCTTTGCAGGCCTTCCTCCGGGCGTAACCGGAAGCTGGCTGGCAGATGTGGTAACCATCAGTGGAACACCAACTGCAACAGGCGTTTACAACTATACCGTAACACAGGTGGGTGGTGCATGTAATGGTACAGTGGCCAATGGCACTATTACCGTTAACGGCCCCAATACAATAACACTCAGCTCTGCTGCAGGTACCAACGCACAAACGGTATGTATCAATACAGCAATTACCCCTATTACTTACAATACCACCGTTGCAACAGGAGCAACTGTTACCGGTTTACCAGCAGGTGTAAGCGGTAGCTGGGCCGCCAATGTGGTAACCATCAGCGGTACACCAACTGTTGCGGGTGCAGCGCTTACCTATACCGTAACCTTAACAGGAGGATGCGGAACGGTAACCACAACAGGTACCATTGCTGTTACGGCCAATAATACTGTAACACTTTCTTCTGCTGCCGGTACCAATGCACAAACGGTTTGTATCAATACACCGGTCACCCCTATTACTTATAATACAACCGGTGCAACAGGTGCTACTGTAACAAATTTACCGGCAGGTGTAACCGGCTCATGGGCTGCCAATGTGGTAACCATCAGCGGTACACCAACAGTTGCCGGTGCGGCGCTTACTTATACCGTTACATTAACCGGAGGATGCGGAGCAATAACTGCAACAGGTACGATAGCCGTAACAGCTAATAATACCATCACACTCACATCAGCAGCGGGTACCAATGCACAAACAGTTTGTGTAAATACACCGATCACAACTATTACATATAATACTACGGGTGCCACAGGAGCTACTATTATAGGTTTACCTGCGGGTGTAACCGGATCATGGGCTGGCAATGTGGTTACCATCAGCGGTACACCAACAGCTTCGGGTGCAGCACTTACTTATACCATTACTTTAACAGGAGGTTGCGGAACGGTATCAACAACAGGTACTATTACCGTTAACCCCAATAATACCGTAACACTTAGTTCGGCTGCGGGTACCGATGCACAAACAGTAGTTGTTTTAACCCCGATTACCCCTATAACCTATGCAACAACAGGCGCAACGGGTGCAACCGTTACAGGCCTGCCTGCCGGCGTTACCGGTTCATGGGCAGCCAATGTGGCTACCATCAGTGGCACGCCAACCGTTACCGGTTCATTTAATTATACAGTAACTTTAACCGGTGGTTGCGGAACGGCAACTGCTACCGGCAACATTAACGTAGTTGCCTGTGCAACCAATACCTGGACCGGTACCAGCAGCAATAACTGGTTTACTCCGGGCAACTGGTCATGTGGTGTTGTACCAACTGCACCCATGAATGTGGTGATTGCCGCAGGTACTCCATTCCCTTGCGTGGTCGCTGCTGCCACTACAGCACAGGTACGTAATTTTACAACCAATGCAGGTGCTATATTCACCAATAACGGTACGGTAAACGTAAACGGTGGTGGTGTTGTAAGCAACTGCGGAACCTATAAGGGAACCGGTACATTTACCGGAGCTGTCTTTAGCAATAACTGCGCTACCGGCTTCGTAGCACCGGGCCTTTCACCGGGCTGCACTGTATTTGGTGCAGGTTATACCAATGGCTCTGGTACCGAAGTAATAGAAATAGGAGGTACCACGGTTTGTACACAATACGACCAGTTACAGGTAGTTGGTACAGCTACCTTAAGCGGTACGCTGGATGTACAGTTGTTTGGTGGCTTTATTCCATCATGCGGACAGAGCTTTACCATCATGACGGCCAACACGGTTACGGGCACATTTGCTACCATACTCTATCCGGCTATACCTGCAGGATTGAGCTGGAACATACAGTACTATGCTACGTCGGTTGTGCTCAGCATCAGCGGTACACCAACGGCAACAGCCACACCATCTTCACAAACAACATGTTCAGCCGCACCAATCACAACAATAGTATTGAGTGGCAGCCCGATTGCCGCAACTACTTATAACTGGACAAGAGATAACAGTGGAACCGTAACGGGTATTGCAGCCAGCGGTTCAGGCGATATCAGCGGTACTTTAACCAATTTAACTAATATACCAATTACCGTAACATTTACTATTACACCAACATCAGGAAGCTGCACAGGAGCATCCATAACAGCAACAGTACAGGTTAACCCAACCCCCGATGTAAACCAACCTGCCAACCAGGTGGTTTGTAATGGTGCACCAACAACGGCAGTAACCTTTACAGGTTCGGTAACAACACCTCCGGGCACGGTATTTAACTGGACAAACAGTGCACCTTCTATTGGCCTTGCTGCCAGTGGTACGGGTAATATTGCCAGCTTTACTGCAACCAATGCCGGTACAATACCGGTAACGGCAACGGTAACTGTTACACCAACCTACACAAGTGGAGGTGGAGGTGGTAATTTTGGATATGTTGCAAATCTTGGTAGTAATGACGTCTCTGTCATTAACATAACTACTAATGCGGTGGTTTCGACCATACCGGTAGGAAGCGGTCCGTATGGTGTTTCTGTAACTCCGGATGGTTCCAGAGTTTATATCGGAAATTTTTCATCTAATAATGTTTCTGTAATAAATACAGCTACTAATTCTGTAATTGCAACAGTGCCGGTTGGTATCTCTCCATTTTCGGTTCGTGTAAGCCCTGATGGAACTAAGACATATGCTTCTAATTTTAGCTCCAATTCTTTATCGGTTATTAATACTTCAACCAATACGGTGTCTGCAACCATTCCGGTAAGTTCTCCGTTTGCGCCAGTTGTTGTAAGTCCGGATAATGCAAGGATTTATGTTTCCAATTATAATGCTAATACGTTAACAGTTATTAATGCTTCAACATTTGCTACAATTGCTACTATTTCGGTAGGAACTACACCTGGAACATCAGGAATAACCCCGAGCGGCAATAAAGTGTATGTTTGTAACAGGGCCTCAAACAATGTTTCGGTCATTAATACCACTACCAATACAGTTGTAGCAACCATTCCCGTGGGTTCATCGCCTTCTCAGGGATCCGGTATGTCGCCCGACGGCAGTTTGTTTTATGTAGCTAACTATAACTCCAATACGGTTTCGGTTATCAATACATCAACTGATGCAGTTATAGCCACAATTCCGGGCTTTAACCAACCCTGCGGAATCTCATTTACCGCCGATGGCACCCGGGCTTATGTAGCAAACCAGGGAGGCAATAATGTATCGATTGTAAATACAGCAACTAATGCCATTATCGGTTCTATAGCAGTTGGCGGTAGCCCTCATTCTGTAGGCAATTTCATCCTCCAGGGTGGGGCAACCTGCACAGGCCCTTCAAAAACCTTTACCTATACAGTTAACCCAACTCCGGTTGCATCTATAACGCCTGCGGGCCCGGTAACCATTTGCCAGGGCAGCAACGTTACACTTACGGCATCGGCCACCTGTAACAGTTTTGCATTCTCAGGTTTAATGAGTGGCGCACAGGAAGTACCCGCCAATGCATCTACAGCAAGAGCGGTATTTAACGGCACTTTTAACTCATCTACCAACCAGTTAACGCTTAATGTTGTATTTGACGGGTTAACTGGAGGTGCAGCAACAGCAGCACATGTTCATAACGCAGCTGTTGGTGTAAATGGTCCGGTTATTATTCCTTTAGCAGGTTTTCCGGCTGCAACAAGCGGTTCATATACAAATACATTTACCGTACCTGCGGCGCAGGTTGCCAATTTAATGGCAGGTAATACCTATATCAATATTCACAATGCAGGTTTCCCTGGCGGGGAATTAAGAGGACAGATCACAAACCTGGCTACTAATGTATTTACTTTATCTGGCTCCATAAGTGGCGCACAGGAAGTGCCGGCAAACGGATCTACAGCAACCGGCAATTTTGCTGGTACCTATAATAATAATACCAGCCAGTTAACGCTCAACCTGATATTTAATAACCTTACGGGAGGTAATGCCTCGGCAGCACATGTACACAGTGCAGCCGTGGGTGTTAACGGTCCGGTAATTATTCCGTTAACTGCTTTCCCTGCTGCAACAAGTGGTAGTTACAGCAATGTATTTACCATGCCGGCAGCACAGGTTGCCAATTTCCTGGCGGGTAATACCTATATCAATATTCACAATGCAGTATTCCCTGGCGGAGAAGTACGTGGACAGATAGCAGCACCCGCAGCAGTTTGTACAGGAGTTACCTATTTATGGACTCCTGGTGGGGCCACAACACAGTCAATAACCGTATCAACAGCCAATACGTATTCGGTAACAGCTACAGTTAATGGTTGCAACAGTGCTCCGGCCAGTGTGGTTGTAAATGTTAACCCAATACCAACGGTAAATGCGGTTGCCAATCAGATAGTATGTAATGGCGCACCCACAACAGCAGTTAACTTTACCGGCACACCAGTTGGTGTGGTATTTAACTGGACAAATAGTGCCCCATCCATTGGCCTTGCAGCCAGTGGTACTGGCAATATCGCCAGCTTTACAGCCATCAACACAGGTACAGCAACTGTTACAGCAACTGTAACGGTTACACCAACCTATACCAATGGTGGCGTAACCTGCACCGGCACACCAATAACTTTTACTTATACAGTTAATCCAACCCCAACTGCAGTAGCAACACCGTCTTCGCAAACAGTATGTTCTGCAACACCAATCACTACAATTGCAATAACAGGCAATGCAGTAGCCGGAGTAGTATACAACTGGACAAGAAATAATACAGTATCTGCAACAGGTATTGCAGCCAGTGGATCAGGTAATATCAGCGGTACGCTGACTAATACTACGACTGCGCCTGTTACAGTGACATTTACTATTACACCAACTGCAAATAGTTGTCCCGGTACGCCAATTACCGCAACAGTATTGATAAATCCGACACCAACAGCAGTAGCTACACCAGCCTCTCAAACGGTATGTTCTGCAACACCAATCACTA
>JAYURR010000247.1:0-7033 GCA_043756605.1 Chitinophagaceae bacterium | reverse complement strand
CATTTTTCAATGCATCTGGCGAGAAATAACGTTTACCAACTGGTAAATTCGTATTCCATGCAGAATTCTTTAAATAATTTTCCGCTGCATTGTAATTAACCCCCTGGCCTTTCGCATTTAAATACTGAAGGCGCAAAGAGAATACATAGCCGAAAGCTTTGCGTATGTGTGCTTCAAAATTTGGGAACGTAAACGGCGTAACCGATACATCGCTGCTTATTGTAAACATCCCAATTGATGCGCCAATTTCCCACATATTACGTGGTTTTGCAGGGAAATTGTAAGACCCTTCCCAAAATTGGTTTTGCTGATTCATTCTTTTTTTAGATATTACTGAAGAGTCATATACACTCCCAGCACCACCAACCTGTGCTTGTACACCAGTTGCAAGTGTTAAAAATAATATCCCCAATAAGAACCTGTAACTTTTGTTCATAGTTTGTTAATTAAGAAAATTTTTAATACGTATTTATTAATATTACAGCAAAAATATCACTTAGAGGGCAATTATCAAACTTATTTTATTATTTAATTGACTATATGTGTTTTTTTGCGATAATTTATTGTGAAGACACGGATATTAGTACTTTCGTTGCATACAAGTTAAAATTCGCTGATTTAACAAATTTTTGAGGTATATACTGTTAAAAATTATGGATTTCGTTAATAAAATTATAGGCCCTGAACTTAAAATTTTTGAAAAAAAATTTGCCGAGGCAAGTAAAAGTGAAACGCTGCTACTGGATACGATAATGAAATACATTATTAAACGTAAGGGTAAGCAGTTGAGGCCCATGTTTGTTTTATTAAGTGCCAAATTACATGGCGAAATAAATGAAAGCACTTACCGTGCTGCCGCTTTAGTTGAACTTTTACATACAGCCACACTAGTACACGACGATGTGGTAGATGATTCACTTGAGCGCAGGAGTTTCTTCTCCATCAATGCTTTGTGGAATAAAAAAATTGCAGTACTGGTTGGCGATTACCTGCTTTCAAAAGGATTGTTACTGGCAACATCCAATAACGATTTCAGGCATTTGCACATACTTTCGGATGCCGTAAAACAAATGAGCGAGGGCGAATTATTGCAACTGCAAAAAAGCCGTAAGCTAAATTTAGATGAGGCAATTTATTTTGAGATTATCCGAAATAAAACGGCATCACTATTATCCTCAGCCTGTGCAGTTGGTGCATACAGTACCAGTAAAGATGAATCAATTACAGAAGCAATGAAACTTTTTGGCGAAAAAGTAGGCATCGCCTTTCAGATTAAAGATGATCTGTTTGATTATGGAAAAGAAGATATTGGCAAACCTACCGGTAATGATATAAAAGAAAAAAAACTTACCCTGCCGCTGATTTATACTTTAAATAAAGTGGATGCTTCTTTAAAAAGAAAACTAATCTACATTATTAAAAATGAAAACAAAGATGCAAAAAAGGTACAGTTTGTAATTGATGCAGTTGTAGAAGCTGGTGGCATAAAATACGCCGCCGATAAAATGAATGCGTACCGCGATGAAGCGCTTGAAATTTTAAATAGCTTTCCCGAAAACCCGGTAAAAAAAGTTTTAGAAGAACTGGTACGTTATACAACCGACAGGAAATATTAATATCAGAAAGCTGTCAGTCTGAGCCCGTCGAAGACGGGTTTCATAAGAAAATAATAAAATGGAAAAAAGATGGAAAATATTAAAGGCTGATAATGATAAAACCAAAGTTTTACAAGAATCGCTAAAAATAAATGCTGCCTTATGCAGTATTTTGGTGCAGCGTGGCTTTGATAGTTTTGAAAAAGCCAAAGATTACTTTCGTCCGCAACTTAGCAACCTGCACGATCCATGGCTGATGAAAGATATGGATAAAGCCATCAGCCGCATTTTATCAGCTTTTGAAAAAAAAGAAAAAATATTAGTATTTGGCGATTATGATGTGGATGGTACAACCTCAGTTGCCTGCATGTATAAATTTCTTTGTAAAATTTATGAACCAACTTTGCTCGATTTTTATATTCCTCATCGTTACCGTGAGGGTTACGGCGTAAGTAAAATGGGAATTGATTTTGCAAAAGAAAATGACTTTACTTTAATCATTTCTTTAGATTGCGGTATAAAATCTGTTGACTTAATTGCTTACGCAAAAAATATCGGTATTGATTTTATTGTGTGCGATCACCATTTACCCGATGAAGAAATTCCACCTGCGATAGCCATCCTCAACCCAAAACAAAAAGATTGCAATTATCCTTATAAAGAACTTTGCGGCTGCGGTGTTGGCTTTAAGCTGATAACGGCTTTAGCAACAGAATTAAATATTGATGAAGAGCATTATCTCTGTTACCTGGATTTAGTTGCCACTGCCATTGCAGCAGATATTGTACCCATGACCGGTGAGAACAGGATACTTGCTTACTATGGTTTGGAGAAAATAAACAGCGATCCGAATGCCGGTATTAAAGCACTTATATTTTTAGGTGGCATACAAAAAAAACTCTCCATAAACAATGTGGTATTTGTAATTGCGCCCAGGGTTAATGCCGCCGGGCGGATGGATGATGCAAAAAAAGCCGTGCAGTTATTTGTTGAAGATGAGTACCATAAAGCATTGGCATTTGCCGAAATGCTGCACTCCGATAACACCGACCGCAAAGAAGCCGACACCAGCATTACCGCCGAAGCCCTGGAAATAATTAATGCAGATGTTGATTTACAGAATAAAAAAACCACCGTTGTTTTTAAAGATTACTGGCACAAAGGTGTGGTGGGCATTGTAGCCAGCAGACTGATTGAAACTTATTACCGGCCAACCGTTGTGCTTACGCAAAGCAGTGGCATAGCTACCGGCAGTGCCAGAAGTGTACCCGGGTTTAATTTATACGAAGCCATACATGCCTGCAAGGAATATTTGTTAGGTTATGGTGGCCATTTTGCTGCAGCCGGACTATCGTTATTACCAGAAAACATTGCAGCTTTTACAAATAAGTTTGAAGAAACAGTTGCTGCAACAATTCCTCCGCATCTTTTAATACCAGAAATAATTGTTGATACACAAATTAATTTTGCAGATTTAACACAGAATTTTTATAATATCATCTGCCAGATGGAACCCTTTGGCCCCGAAAATATGCGGCCAGTTTTTATAGCAAAAAATGTACTGGATACCGGTTACTCAAAAATTGTAAAAGAGATGCACATTCGTTTTGTGATAAAACAGGATAAATTTTCTTTTACCGGCATTGGTTTTAATCTTGCAGAAAAGTTTTCTTTATTAAAAAAACCGGTTGACCTTGTTTTTACATTGGATGAAAACGAATGGAACGGCACTACTACTTTACAATTAAAAATTATTGATCTCCGCATCAGCCAATAATGAAATTTTTCTCTTACCTCAGCTATTTTTTTTACCTGGCTTATAACTGGAATATTGTTATCGCATGGCACATCATCATTCAGGAAATTAAAGGAGAAAAAAAATACGGCATTAATACAACTGGTGCCGATGAATTAAAAAAATTGGACAAACAGGGTATTGATATTTCACACGCCACCATTTATATGCCTGTGAGTTATATTTTGCTTGAAGAAATTTTTAAGCAACTAAACCTCACCAACCACCAACAACCAACCACCAACAACAAACTCTTCAGCCATTTTCTGGATATCGGTTGCGGCAAAGGCCGGGCCTTATGTGTAGCTGCACATCAGGGTTTCGGCAAAGTAACCGGACTGGATTTTGCAAAAGATTTATGCGAAGCCGCTAAAAAAAATCTAACAATAACCAAACAAAAAATACCGGCACTTGATTTTAAAGTGATTAACAATGATGCATTTTATTTTGAAATACCCGATGATGTAGATTGTATTTTTTTCTTCAATCCTTTTGATGAGATCATTATGAGTGCTGTTGTAAATAATATTTTTACCAGTTTACAAAACAACCCCCGCAATATCAAGATCATTTATGTAAATCCACTGCATAAAGAACAATTTATTAATGCAGGATTTAAAGAAACCTGGTACAGTAAAAAGATGAAATACCTGGAGGCTTCTATCCTTGAGAACAAATAAAAAAAAGGACTGCAATAAATGCAACCCTTTTCAACTTTATCAAACCCTTAACCTCAACCTCAACCTCAACCTCAACCTTAACCTCAACCTTAACCTTAACCTTAACCTCTAACTCATCAACTCCACACTCCTGTTTATAAAACTAGTTAAACTATTCCCTTTCAATAACCCCTGCGAAAGCAAAGCAAGATCCGCTAAATTATGTACCAGCTTTTCCTGCTTTTCCTTTTCAGCCTCGGCCAATACTGTTTTGTAAATTGCATGATTACCATTTACTGTGAGCGTAACTTCATCGGGCATATTGGCGTAAAAAGCACCCATACCACCCTGCATGGCAGCCATATCTTTCATACGGCGCATAAACTCGGGCCTTGTAGCCACAACCGGTGGCGCATCGGCACTCAATCCTTTTACTTCTACCGATACATTTATCTCCGGATTTTTAACTGCAAAAAGTTCTTTCAGTTTTGCTTCATCATCTTTACTTAAAACACTATCACCACCCTCCTGCTTATCAATTAAATTATCAACAATATCGCTATCAACACGTACAAACTGCACATTCTCCCATTTCATTTCCATCTGGTTTAAAAAACCATTGTCAATAATAGTTTCAAGCTTTACAACTATGAAACCCTTTGCTGCAGCCTGTTGTATGTATGCATCCTGTTGCACAGGGTTTGTGGTGTACAAAATTACCAGCTTACCCTCTTTATTTTTTTGCAGAGTTTCTGTCGCAATTCTGTATTCTTCCAGCGTATAAAATTTCCCATCTTTACTGTCTTGAAGAATATGAAATTTATTTGCCTTCTCTAAAAACTTATCATCGGTCATCATACCGTACTTCACAAACAAACCAAGACTTTCCCATTTTTCTTCAAACTGCTTGCGATCAGTTTTAAAAATCTCTTCTAATTTATCGGCAACTTTTTTAGTAATGTGAGAATTGATTTTACGCACATTCGGATCGCCCTGTAAATAACTGCGGCTTACGTTTAGCGGTATATCCGGACTATCAATAACCCCATGCATCAGCATTAAAAACTCCGGTACAATATCTTTTACTTCATCAGTTACAAAAACCTGGTTACTGTACAATTGAATTTTATCTTTCTGAATCTCGTAGCTCTGCTTTATTTTAGGAAAATATAGAATACCAGTAAGATTAAATGGATAATCAACATTTAAATGTATCCAGAACAAAGGCGCTTCTCCAAAAGGATATAATTCTTTATAAAAATTCTGGTAATCTTCGTCGGTTAATTCAGATGGCTTTTTTGTCCAGGCCGGTGTTGGGTTATTAATTTGTTTATCCTCAAAAAAAATTGGAATTGGTAAGAACCGACAGAATTTCTCCAGCACGGTACTGATTCTGGATGGCTCCAGAAACTCTTCACTTTCGGCATTTAAATGTAATATAATATCGGTTCCGCGGTTCTCCTTTTCTACTTCTTCCAAACTAAATTCCGGGCTGCCGTCACACTCCCATCTAACAGCCTTGCTGCCTTCTTTATAACTTTTACTTATCACTTCCACCTTATCACTCACCATAAAAGAACTGTAAAAACCTAGCCCAAAATGCCCGATTATGCTGGCTTCATTCTGCCCTTTATATTTTTCTAAAAATTCTTCTGCTCCGCTAAAAGCAACCTGGTTCAGGTATTTGTCAATTTCCTCTTCCGTCATACCAATGCCTGTATCGGCAATAGTCAAAGTCTTTTTTTCTTTGTCAATTTTTATGTCAATCCTTAAATCGCCCAATTCGCCTTTTGCTTCGCCGATTGACGAAAGTGTTTTTAGTTTTTGGTTGGCATCCACCGCATTACTTACCAGCTCACGTATAAAAATGTCGTGCTCGCTGTATAAAAATTTCTTAATGATGGGAAAAATATTCTCCGTTTGTACCCTTATACTTCCTTTTTGCATAGTTTGATAATTTTATGGGCAGGCTGCAAACATAGTACCAATTGAGGGTTTGCTGTCAGCATGGCATATTTTGTGTCTTAAAAACAAAGGCCCCCAAAACGGAGGCCTTTGTCAAATTCTATTTTTATTGATTTTACCTGATCATAAATATCTTATCATCCCTAAAATCCGGACTCGTAATTCTTAAACTGTAAACACCCGGTGCAATGGTTGATGGCACCATAAAATTATCATCAATAAAATTAACCGGTATAATCAACTCATGTTGAAAAACTGATTGGCCAATACTGTTAATGATCTGCACCTGGTAATGCCCCGGCTTAATACCCTTGTAGGTATAATGCAGGCTGGTGCCGCGTTGTACAGGAACTGAATAGATTTTAAATCCATCGGGTATGTTCGTCATGGTGAACGATAACTCGGCACCGTAAGCAATACCACCATTATTAATTGCGTAGGCTTTGTAATAATATTTACCGCCCTGCACTAAGCCGTTAATTGTAGCAGAAAAACTACCGCTGGTTAAATTGCCTGCATTTACTTTAGTACCAAGGCCATTTGCCAGGCCACTGATGCCGCTGTATTCAAAACCGTAAGTTGTAATCGGGCTGCAACCAACGTTGCTTACAGAGCCGTTTAATGTTACACTGTTAGGATTGTTTATTGTTGCATTTCCGGTAACAACCGTACCAATTGTATTAACACCACTGCCACTTGCAAATACATTAATTGTTGCTGCACCACCACCGCTAACCGGAATACTGCCGTTGTAAGATTGTACCGCTGTTGGCGTAAACTTTACAAATACAGTTTGTGTAAATGGTCCTGCGGGATGTGCAATACTTAAGGTAGTTGTATATGTACCTGCTGAAGTTGTTGAAAATGTATAACCATTTAAAGGACCAACATTTATATTAGCCGCAGTAACTGCATTGCTGTTAATTATAAATGAATTAGGGCCTCCTGTTGTGTTGATACAATTAGCCCCAAATGCTGTAAGCGGCGTTGCAGTTAAAACAGGAGAGGCAGTTGTAAAT
>JAYURR010000246.1:0-7036 GCA_043756605.1 Chitinophagaceae bacterium | reverse complement strand
AAAAACAACTAACCAAACAGTTATCAATACTTTTACACCTTTATTTAACCGCAATAATGGTTTTAATTATGGCATTGGCATTACCATTCCCATCCTAAATGGTTTTACTGTAAAACGCCAGATACAACAGGCCCAGCTTGATATTGATTACCTCAACATCAGTTATAAAAATCAAAAATCGCAGATTGACCTTGGCATTACCAATGCCTTTAAGGATTACGAACTGCAAAAGAAAACGCTTGCTTTAGAAGAAGAAAATATTCTGCTTGCCAAAGAAAATGTATTCATTGCTTTGGAAAGATTAAGACTCGGCATTTCTACCTACCTCGAACTGAGAGAAACACAAAAAAGTTTAGAGCTTGCCTACGATCGTTTAATTGCCGCACGATACAACACAAAGCTTGCCGAAACGGAATTGTTGCGTTTGAAGGGAGATTTGGTAAAATAAATTCAGTTTGTGGTTGGTGGTTTGTTGTTGGTGGTTTTTTAACTTTGAAGAAAAATCTGCATGGCAACCATTACAAAATTTGAAGACCTCGAAGTTTGGCAATTGGCGAGGGAGTTATCTAAAGAAATCTATTCCCTTACTTTTATTGAACCAATCAAAAGTGATTTCCGGTTGAAGGATCAAATGCGTGGAAGTTCGGGTTCTATCATGGATAATATTGCAGAAGGATTTGAAAGAGGCAGTAAACTGGAATTCATTAATTCTTTAAGTTATTCCAAAGGAGAAGTTGGTGAATTAAAATCTCAGTTTTACCGATGTTCGGATAATAAATACATCTCACAGGAAATATTTGATGACTTGTACAAAAAAGCTGATAAAATAACTAAAAAAATAACTGCATTTATTACATACCTTAACGCCTCAAAAATCAAAGGGCAAAAATTCAAAAACAGAAACTGATGTCAGCACAACCACAAACCACAAACAACCAACAACAAACTCACGGCCCCTTAGTAGGCATAGTAATGGGTAGCGAAAGCGACCTGGATGTAATGAAAGCCGCAGCCGAAATTTTGCGTCAGTTTGAAGTAGAACCCGAGTTAACCATCGTATCGGCACATCGCACACCCGAGCGCCTCCGTGACTATGCAACCAAAGCAAAAGAGCGTGGTTTAAAAGTTATAATAGCCGGTGCAGGCGGTGCCGCACATTTACCCGGCATGATTGCTGCACAAACTATTTTACCTGTTATCGGCGTACCCGTAAAATCCAGCAACAGTATGGATGGCTGGGATTCTGTACTCTCTATTTTACAAATGCCTTACGGTGTACCCGTTGCAACAGTTGCATTAAACGGCGCAAAAAACGCCGGCATCCTCGCCGCACAAATCCTTGCCCTGCACGATACTTCCATTGCGGGCAAATTAGAAGCCTTTAAAGAATACCAGGATGATATTGTAATGGAAAGTGTGAAGAACGTAAAGAGTTTTGGATTTAGGAATGAGTTTGATTAGAAAGTTTAGGGTTTGTGGTTTTTAGTTTTTGGTTACCAGCATTTGTTTTTCATGGCATCATCGTTGTGTCACTCACTTGTACGGCAAATCATTAGGGAGCTTTAATTGTGTTTTCCTGAAATTAAATAAACCGCACATTTCAGATACTTAAAATGGCAAAGCGAATTTACAAAGCTGCATCTGATTTTGATTTTCTTTGGTCTGTATTAATGAGGCTGCTTTGCATTGCAGTAATTGTTTACTTATTATTTCATTATGAGGAAAACTCCGGAGTTATTATAGTTCTCTGCGCTTTTTGCTTCTTCTTTTTTATAACAACCGGTAATGATGAGATTATAGTTTATGAAGATAAAATCGTTAGCAGAGACACTTCCATTACGTCTTTTTTCTTAAAAAACAAATCTTATAATATCAGCGAAATAAAATCAGCATCCATTACCAAAAAAGATGCTTCAACAGTAATTGAAGCTGGCGTTGCATTGATCATAAAAACCATCCTTCCAAAAAAACGTTCACACGGAAAAATCAGGGAAACGACTATCAATCTTGAATTAAAAAACGGAGAGATTCTTGAGCTGTCTTCATCTTTGCACAAGGCCAAAATGGAGGAAGTTGTAAAGGCAATAAATTCTTTGGTATAATTACCTTATACTAAGCTGTTGTCTGTTTTTACTTTTATATATTTCACAGCTTTCAAACAATCATTTTTTTAAGACTCTCAAAACCGGTAAATTTAATTTACATAATTACGCTCATGCATACACAAAATCAAAACAACTCCCGAAGGGATTTCTTAAAAAAATCAACCGCACTTGCTGCACTTACCATTGCCTCGCCGGTATTGGTAAAAGCGGCAGAGAACGATGAAAAGATAGCAGCCCTCTTTGAACAAATGCCATTGAGACTTGAAGTAAACGGCGTAGCCCATACTTTATCTGTTGAGCCAAGAGTTACACTGCTTGATCTACTGCGTGAGCAACTGCATTTGATGGGCACCAAAAAAGGCTGCGATCATGGCCAATGCGGTGCATGTACGGTGCATGTTGATGGCAAACGCATCAACTCCTGCTTATCATTGGCGGTGATGAATGAAGGAAAAAAGATAACCACTATTGAAGGCCTTGCCAATGGCGATAAACTGCATCCCATGCAGGAAGCATTTATTAAGCATGATGGTTTTCAATGCGGCTATTGTACACCGGGGCAAATCATGTCGGCGGTTTGTTGCGTTAAAGAAGGTCATGCCAACAACCCAGAAGAGATAAGAGAATTTATGAGTGGCAATATCTGCCGCTGCGGCGCTTACCCCAATATTGTAGATGCCATTATGGAAGTTGCGCCAATTTTAAAAAATGTTTAAATAAAAAACTAAAGCAATGCCGATTTAGCAGCCGTTTAGGTCAATGCAATTAGACTATTACGGATGCTTAATCGGTATAAAAAAAGGAGGGCAATCATTATGATAAACTTTGACTACATAAGAACTTCCACAGCTAAAGCTGCCGTTGACGCAAAAAATAAAAATGCTTCTTCGCAATTTATCGCAGGCGGTACCAACCTGGTTGACCTGATGAAGAGAGGCGTAACAGCCCCTGAAAAAATAATTGACATAAACGGCCTGCCATTAAAACAAATTACCGCTGATGCAAAAGGCGTACTGATTGGCGCACTGGCTTTAAATAGCGATGTGGCAGAAAACGCCATCATCAAATCAAAATATCCATTGCTTGCTGCTGCATTAAATGTCGGTGCATCTGCACAATTAAGAAATATGGCAACTGTTGGTGGCAACATGATGCAACGCACCCGCTGCTCTTACTTTTACGATATTACCATGCCCTGCAACAAACGTGAACCCGGCAGCGGCTGCGGTGCTTTGCAAGGCCAAAACCGCATGCATGCTGTGTTTGGCACATCCGAAAAATGTATTGCCGTTCACCCAAGCGATATGTGTGTTGCGCTTGCAGCATTAGATGCAAGTGTACACATCAGCGGGCCAAAGGGCGATAGAAAAATCCTCTTCACCGATTTCCACCGCCTGCCCGGCGATACACCCGAACTGGATAATAATTTGCAAAAAGGCGAACTTATTACCGGCATTCATATACCTGCCAATACATTTAATAAAACGCATTACCTTAAAATACGTGACCGTGCTTCCTATGCCTTTGCATTGGTTTCAGTCGCGGTTGCTTTGGAAGTAAGTGGCAACACAATTAACAATGCAAAGCTTGCCATGGGCGGTGTTGCACACAAGCCCTGGCGTTTATCAGCAGTAGAGAAATTCTTAACAGGCAAACCTCCAAACAAAGAAACATTTACTGCAGCAGCAAACATGGCCATGGAAGGCGCAAATACTTTTGGCCAAAACAATTTTAAAATTAAAATGGGTAAAGCTGCTGTAGCAGAAGCTTTGCAGCAGGCATCAAAAATTTAATAACCGCATTTACAATTATCATGGATAAAGATCTTCAAATACCCCAAACCTTTTTTGCCGACGACCGTGTTGATGGCGTTGACAAAGTAACCGGCAAAGCCACTTATTCTGCCGAGCATCAACTGGCCAATATGGTTTATGCAGTTTTTGTTTGCAGCACCATTGCCAAAGGCTCCATCAAAAACATGTTACTCGCCGGTGCTAAAAGAGCAGCCGGTGTGTTGGATATTATTTATTACGGCAACTGCCCTGCTGTGCCGGGTTATAACCCGTACGCCAAAGACCCAAACAAAAAAGGTTACGAATGGGGCGGATTAAAAGTGTTTAACAACAACCTGGTGTACAGTAACGGTCAGCCAATTGCCATGGTGATAGCTGATACCCTGGAAAGGGCCGTGCATGCAGCTTCGCTGGTAAAGGCCGAATATGTAAAAGATGTATTTGATACCGATTTTGAAAACGCAAAAGCCGATGAAAAAAAATTAAAAAAACCAACCGAATATAAACGTGGCGAGGCAGATGCTTATAAAAATGGCGAGGTAAATGTAGAAGCAGAATACACCATCCCAATTGAAACGCACAACCCTATGGAACTGCATGCAACTATTGCGGTATGGGATGGCGATGATAAATTAACCGTGTATGATAAATCGCAGGGGCCAAAAGGAGTGCAAGGTAACCTGGCAAAAAACTTTGCCCTCGATGAAAAAAATGTACGGGTGGTAACCGAATATGTTGGCGGTGCATTTGGCAGTGCCTTACGTAGCTGGCCGCATGTTGTTGCCGCATGTATAGCTGCAAAAAAAATAAAACGCCCGGTAAAACTGGTACTAAATCGAGAGCAAATGTTTACTACGGTTGGTTACAGGCCGCATGCGTGGCAAAAAATTGGCATTGCCGCCAATAAAGCCGGCAAGCTTACCGGCATTACACATCATGCAGTAAGCAACACATCACGTTACGAAGATTTTGGCGAAGGCATTGTAAATGCATCGCAGTTTTTATATGCCTGCCCCAATGTAAATACCAGCTACCGTTTATTACCGCTGGATGTAAATACACCCACCTGGATGCGTGGGCCCGGCCCGGCAACGGGTTGCTTTGCATTGGAATCTGCATTGGATGAACTGAGTTACAAATTAAATATTGACCCCATCGAATTGCGATTGATCAATCATGCGGATGTTCATCCGGTAAATAAAAATCCCTGGAGCACCAAGTTCCTCAAAGAATGTTATGCTTTGGGTAAAGAAAAAATTGGCTGGCAAAACCGGCCCACCGTTCCCGGTAGTTTAACGCAAGATGGCATGCTGGTTGGTTATGGTATGGCCGGCGGCGTGTTTGGTGCCGGGCGTGGCCAGGCATCTGCCAAAGGCATTTTAAAAGCAGATGGTACGCTAACCTTACAAAGCGCCGTAAGCGATATGGGCCCCGGCACATCAACCGCCATGGTAAACATCGGTGCTGAATTTATGCAATTACCAACAAACAAAATAAGTTTTGAGCTGGGCGATACCGACCTGCCCAACGGCCCCACACAGGGCGGCTCCGGCACTACATCTGCCATTGGCACCGCCATCAATGTGGTGTGTACGGCTTTAAAACAAACCTTAAAAGAAATGGCCATTGCAAGCGTTCCTGCATTTGCAAACCTAAAGCCCGAAGCATTAAAATATGAGCAGGGCATTATTTCTGTTACCGATAATGCGTCCATCAATATCTCCTACACCGATATTTTAAAAGCAGCCGGCAAACCCGAAATAGAAGTAGTAAAAGATTCAGGCCGTGCCACTGCCGAAGCACAAAAATATGCCATGAACTCTTTCTCGGTGCATTTTGTAAAACTGCATGTGCATCCGGTTACTGGTGTTATCAAACTAAAACAAATTGTTTCGGCTGCCGATGCCGGTAAAATAATTTCGGAGAATACAGCCCGCAGCCAGATGGTTGGCGGTGCAGTTGGCGGCATTGGTATGGCCCTAACCGAAGAAGTATTTATAGACAACCGCTATGGCCGCTACACCAACGCCAACTTTGCCGATTACCATGTACCCGTAAATGCCGATGCCCCTCCTATTGATGTGGTATTTGTAAACAAAGCCGATAATATCATTAGCCCCACCGGTGCCAAAGGCGTTGGCGAAATAGCCCTGGTTGGCGTGGCGCCTGCCATTGCCAATGCAGTGTATAATGCAACCGGAAAGAGGATAAGGAATTTGCCGATTACGCCGGATAAGTTGATTTGATTTTAAAGAATTGATTTTTTTGGGACAGGCATTTGTTTTTTATGGCGACATTGTTGTGTCACTCACTTGTACCGCATACCAATGTGGAACTTTTATCGAAGCGTAGAAAAAAACTATGAATGAACTGTCCGAACAAATCGGACAATTGAAACAGAAAAATCCAGTTGGTTACAATTTGTAACCAACTAAAAATATAAACACTACTAACGCGACAACAAACCCATGACCACCACTCCCCAACACGACCAAAAGATTGCAAAACTCATCTTCGCATCCGTATATCCCCTGTACGTAAAAAAAGTGGAGGCAAAAGGCAGAACAAAAGAAGAACTGCACCAGGTAATAGAATGGCTAACCGGCTTCAACAACAAAAAACTGCAGCAACTTATAAAAGACAAAGTAACCTTTGATGAATTCTTTAAGCAGACTTCCATAAACCCCAATGCACATCTTATTACAGGATTGATATGTGGTTACCACATTGAGGAGATAGAAAACACTTTAACGAAGCAGACCAGGTACATGGATAAGTTGATTGATGAGTTGGCTAAGGGAAGGAAGATGGAGAAGATTTTGAGGGGCTCTTAGGGGTTCAATCAAAAAATCCAAAGCACTTAAATTTTAATCGCCACAAGTCACAAGACAACATAGGTTCTCCCACTAAATATGGGGTTACCAAACCCAAAAAGGTATATGTGTACTCAGAGGACAGATAGAAATTTTTCATAATTGTAAGAATAAAATTCAAAATGTGAAAATTGAAGAATGCTATGCAAATGCGATTTCATTCCCCTTGACCCCTCCTAAAATTACTTGACACATTTTGAGGTTAAAAACTAATTGTTGTTGTCAAGATTTATGCTGTTGCTGATACAAGATTACAGATTTATTT
>JAYURR010000245.1:0-2554 GCA_043756605.1 Chitinophagaceae bacterium | reverse complement strand
AAGAAAGAAAAACAAAGATGGATGGTTTGTTAACTGCTGAGCAAAAAGCAAAACAAACGCAGTTAAAAGCTGAATATAAAGCTAAAAAAGAAGCTGGTTATGCAAAGCGCCTTGATAAAATGAAAACCAGCCTGAATTTAAGCGATGAGCAGTTTGCAAAATTAAAAGCACAACGTGCTGCAAATCATGCAAAAGCTGAACAAATAAAAAATAACGAAAGCCTGAGCAGAGAACAAAAGAAAACGCAAATGATGGCTTTAAAAGCTGAAGCAAAAGAACAGCACAATAAAATTTTTACAGCCGAGCAGTTGAAGAAAAAAGCAGAGATGAAAAAAGCTCATAGCGATAAAAGCAGAGGAAGAAAATAATCACCCACTTATACCGGCAAAAAGCTGTTCCCAAAAGGAGCAGCTTTTCTTTTTTCTGGTGAGTCATCCGCCGCGGCGGATGACTCACCAGAAAAACTTATCTTTGCCCTTCACTACTGTTGTAAAACAGCAAAACCACTTCAAAACATGAGCCAGTCGCCATTTCAAAAGTTTGTTCCCAAAAAGAAAAACAGTGTAGTTAAAGAAGAATTTCGCCAGGAAAAGAAAAAGTACCGTAAAGAACGGAATGCTTTTTTTGAGGAGAAAAAAAAAGAAGAATATCTTGCCCGCCAGGCAAAAAAAGGCGGTATGGCTACCAAAGCTGCTGATGATGCAAAAGGCAAAAGGCCATTGGCAACAGACAATGAGCAATCTGAAACCGGCAATCTAAAATCTAAAGTCATCAGGGAAGAGGGAAATTTAAAACCCCGTGGCGCAGCAAAAACACCCCATCAAAAATCGGCGAAGGCAATTGCTGCTAACGACAATGCGCCAACCGGTATTATGCCCTTGAATAAATTTATGGCGCATTGCGGTGTAAGTTCACGAAGAGAAGCGGTTGAATTAATAAGTGCCGGCAAAGTAAAAGTAAATGGAACTGTGGTAACAGAACCCGGATTTAAAATTGAAGAAAAGGATGAGGTGATTTACAATGGTAAAAAATTATTTGTAACCAAAAATCTGGTTTACATCTTACTAAATAAACCGAAAGATTATATAACCACCACCGATGATCCGCAGGGAAGAAAAACGGTGTTGCAATTGATTAAGCAGGCTACAACTGAAAGGGTTTATCCCATTGGGCGTTTAGATAGAAATACATCTGGTGTTTTATTACTCACCAACGATGGTGATCTTACACAAAAACTCTCTCACCCGAGTTACGAAATAAAAAAGATCTACGAAGTAAAATTAGATAAGCCGCTAACCAAAAGCCACTTTGATAAAATTGTTGATGGCCTTACTTTGGAAGATGGTGAAATATTAATTGACAGCCTGGCTTATGCAGATAGTAAAGACAAATCCATCATTGGTATTGAGCTACACAGCGGCCGCAACCGCATAGTACGCCGCATATTTGAACATTTGGGTTATGATGTTAAAGGACTGGACCGCGTGATGTACGCCAACCTTACCAAGAAAAATGTAGAGCGCAGCAAGTGGCGTTACCTGAGCGAAAAAGAAATTCGTTTGTTGAAATACATGAACACTTCCAAAAAGAAATAAGCATTGAAAAAATTTAACCCCGAGATTGTTTTTGAAAACGATTTGTTTGTTGCTGTAAATAAACCTGCAGGTTTATTATCCATCCCGGACAGGGAACAAACACAAACATCGCTTAAAGATATTTTGCTTGAAAAGTATGGCGCCATTTACACGGTGCATCGTTTGGATAGAGATACCAGCGGCATCATCATCTTTGCAAAAACAGAAGCTGCTCACAAATTTTTTTCGCTGCTTTTTGAAGGCAGAGAAATTGAAAAATATTATATGGGGCTTGTTCATGGTATTCCCTCGCCAAAAAAAGGAACCATTGATGCACCCATTGCTGAACATGGCGTGCAGAAAGGTTTTTACATTGTACACCAAAGAGGCAAACCTTCGGTAACCGATTACGATGTGATTGAAGCAACCAAAACATTTTCTTTGGTGCAGTTTCAGTTGCACACTGGCCGTACGCACCAGATACGGGTGCATTGTAAAAACATGGGCCACCCGCTGGCATGCGATGAATTATATGGCGATGGTAAACCTGTTTTACTTTCTTCCATCAAAAAGAAATACAAATTGAGTAAGCATGATGAAGAAGAAAGACCGATGCTGAACAGGCTGGCATTACACTCTTACCGGTTAAAATTTACAGATGCTGATGGAAAGAAAATTGAGTTGCAAGCTGCACTGCCAAAAGATATACGTGCATTGTTGCAGCAGTTGAAGAAGAATTAATTCTGGTTGTCAGGCCACTGCGATGCTTCCTGTTTATTTAAGATACTGGGTCGTGTTAGTTGTCTGGCCACTTGTATAGATCTTTTTAATTTTAAAATTCTGTTTAGTGGCCTTACAACTAACAACTTTACTTTTTAGATGCCGATGCCCTGTTCAAAGCATTCTTTCCAAAACGGTTTTTAACATTATCTATCGCTTTGTATAAATCTTTTTTAGTTTCCACATCATCAAACAGGTTG
>JAYURR010000244.1:0-2575 GCA_043756605.1 Chitinophagaceae bacterium | reverse complement strand
ATCTGCGTGGCAATATTTTCTTTATTTTTTAAGATGGAAAGCATCAGGTGTTCACTCTCAACCAATGCGCTTTTTTGTGCCTTAGCCTCCAATACAGTAATACGAATTACTTTTTCGGCCTGCTTGGTTAATGGAAGTGAATTAATATTAGCAATGTTTTTTCCGGTTTTATCTTTTACGGCAATTTCAATCTCCTTACGAAGTTCGAAGAGATCAATATTGAGTGACTTCAATATTTTAACAGCCGTATTTTCTCCATCCCGAATTAGACCCAATACCAAATGTTCTGTTCCAATGAAATCGTTTCCCAATCTTAATGCCTCTTCCCTGCTGTAGGAGATTATCTCTTTTACCTGTGCTGAAAAATTATTATCCATTTTATATTGAATTTAGCTTGTACAATAATAACGATTATTTCAAAGAAATAGTTGGCCGCAAACTGTAAATGTTAATATGTTTAAAAAATAAACCTTGCTGAAGTTACTGATTAAAATATTTTGTGTAGGGCTTCTTAACATACCGATAACCAATAAAAAAATTGTTTGGTTTTGCTTATCGGCTAATGAAAATTACTTTACTTTACAAAGAACGACTTATATAACCTGAATGCTTTTATGAATGTCAAAATAGATACCAAAGAAAGATTTACTGTTATTACGCCGGAAGAAGCGCATTTATCTGTTATTATGACAGATGAACTGAACAAATTGTTGCTTGCATACCTGCAAAAAGACATACCGCATGTTATTTTAAAAATGGATGAAGTGCAAACTGTTGATGAACCAATGGCCGAAAACATAGCTGCTATTCAACAGCAATTTTATGATAACAACTGCTCGTTTGTGATTTGCGGACTGCAAAAAGATGTGGCGCAATTACTGGAACAAAAAGAACTTTTAGAATGTATGAATGTAACCCCATCAGAAAGTGAGGCCTGGGATATTTTGCAGATGGAAGAAATAGAAAGAGAATTATTAGGAGACGAGTAAAAAAAGATTTTTGGTTTGTAGTTTGTTGTTTGTGGTTAAGCAGCATTTCAACATCCCTTGAGGTCTTTAACTACAAACCACAAACTTATAAACAACAAACCAAATAACTTGCTTGCAATAACTATACTTGGCAACAACTCTGCAATACCGGCTTTTGACCGCAACCCTACTGCCCAGGTTTTACAAACCCTGGAAGAAAGTTTTTTAATTGATTGTGGCGAAGGAACGCAGATGCAGTTTAGCAAATACAAAATAAAACGCAGCAAAATAAACCATATTTTTATTTCGCATTTGCATGGCGATCATTACTTTGGTTTGATAGGTTTACTCACCAGCATGAGTCTGCTCAACCGCACACAGGACCTGCATTTGCATGCACCACCACCATTGGAGCAATTGATAAAACTTCATCTTGATTTTGCATCTACACAACTCTGCTACACACTGCATTTTCATGCCTTAGAAAATGAAGCATTGATTGTTGATGGAAATAAAATGACCGTTGAATGTTTTAAAGTGAAGCATCGTATTGATTGCTGGGGATTTTTGTTCAGGCAGAAAAAAAATCCCAGAAAACTGGATGCAGAAAGGGCGAAGATTTATGAAATACCGGCTGCCTTTTACGAAAACCTGCAGCGAGGAGAAGATTACGTTACCAAAAAAGGAACCATTGTACCTAATGAAGAAGTAACAACAGCGGCATCAAAAGGAAAAAGTTATGCTTATTGTGCCGATACTATTTTTGATGAAAGCCTGGCAGAAAAAGTGAAAGATGTGGATATGCTTTACCACGAAACTACCTACCTGAAAGATTTACATGAACGTGCCGCAGCAAGATTCCACAGCACTACCGTACAGGCCGGTACCATTGCAAAAAAAGCGAACGTAAAAAAATTACTCATCGGGCATTTTTCATCCAAATACGAAGCATTAGATGAATTTTTAAATGAAACTGTGGAGGTTTTTGAAAATACAGAGCTTGCTATACAAGGATGTTGTTACACAATATAACCTCAACCTCAACCTTACTCCTCCACCTTTATCACATTATTAAACCCTTCGGCCATTATCCAGCAATAAAATTCGGGGAACCATTTGCGCCAGGCGGCTTCGTTGTGTATGCCATCTTCATCAACAACAGCATAAATCATTGCTGATGATTTTTCTCCCAGCAATTCCTGTATTGCCTGCATATCGTTTACAAAACTTAATCCTTCCTTGCTACCCATGTAAAAGAAAAATTTACCGCTCATTTTTCCTGCAAGCGAATCGGTTAATAATTTTATAGCCGGTGCCGTCCAGAATGCCGGGGAAAAAATGCCGGCTTTTCCAAAAACCTGGGGCTGCTTTATCATGGCATAATAAGAGATGAGCCCGCCCATTGAACTTCCGGCAATGATGGTATTTTCTTTAGATGGCAAAGTTCTGTATTGCTTATCAATAAAGGGTTTCAGGGTTTCTGAAATAAAATTAATATACCGGTCTCCTTCTCCCTCACCAAAATTACCGAACGCAAAGGGATTATATTCGTTCATCCTTTTAGGTCCATTTTCAATACCAACCACAATACTGGCTTGCCTGCCTGC
>JAYURR010000243.1:0-2579 GCA_043756605.1 Chitinophagaceae bacterium | reverse complement strand
GCTCCATCGGCGATCGTGTATTTAATGATTTGGATGGCGATGGTATTCAGGATGCCAATGAAGTTGGAATTGCAGGTGTAACGGTAACATTATATAATGCAGCCGGTCAACCAATTGCAACCACTACAACTGATGCATTTGGTAATTATAAATTCAGCGGATTACCTGCCGGAGATTACACATTAAGAGTAACTCCTCCGGCCAATTACAGTTTATCACCAAAAGGCCAGGGAGGCGATGGTAATTTAGACAGTGATTTCGATCCAATAACATATGCAACTTCACCCATCACCTTACTTGCGGGTCAAAACCGCACCGATGTAGATGCAGGGCTTAAATTTACACAGCCTCAACCAGCAAGTATTGGCGACAGAGTATGGTTAGATACCAATGGTGATGGCGTACAGGATGCCGGCGAGCCAGGTGTATCTAATGTATTGGTAACCTTATACAACAGTGTAGGCACCCCGGTACGCAGTACTTATACCGATGTAAACGGTAACTACCTGTTTACCGATGTAACACCGGGTACTTACAGCGTAGGCGTAAGTTTACCACCAGCGTTTGTATTCTCACCAAACAATGGCGCAATAAGCGGTGCAACCAACAGTGATATTGTACCATCAACCGGCAGAACAGTAACATTTGCTGTAAATGCAGGCGACCAGATCAGTTATGTTGATGCCGGTATAAAACAACAACAGGCAGCCAACGGCAGCGTAGGAGATTATGTGTGGAATGATATTAACAAGAACGGAATGCAGGAGCCAAGTGAGCCAGGTATTGCAGGTGTTGTAGTTCGTTTAATAAACGCTGTAACCAATGCAGTAGTAGCTACCACCACTACCGATGCAGCCGGTAAATATATTTTTAATGATGTACCGGCAGGCGATTACAAAGTAGATTTTGTAACACCGGCAGGCTACACCATCACTACCAAACTTAACAGCAATGTAGCTGCATCAGGTACGGATAGTGATGTTGATCCTGTTACTTCAAGAACAGCAACTTTTACACTTACAGCCGGCCAGCGCATTACCACAGTAGATGCCGGATATTGGTTAACCACGCCTCCGGGCACTGGTAAAATTGGCGACCGTGTATGGCTGGATGCTAATCAGAATGGCATACAGGATGCAGGCGAAGCCAATGTACAGGGTGTTACTGTAACATTATATGATGCTGCAAATACAGCTATCAAGATGGCAGTAACTGATGCCAATGGCAACTACCTGTTTACCGATTTAGCTGCAGGTAACTACACAGTAGGCTTCAGCAATATACCAGCAGGCTTTACTTTCACTACACAAGGTGCCGGTACAACAGCAACAGGCAGCGATGCCAATGTAGTAACTGGTAAAACAGCAACTATTGCACTGGCAGCAGGCCAAACCAACCTGGATGTAGATGCCGGTATCCGTGCCATGATGGCCGGTACTGCCTCAATCGGCAACAGGGTATGGAATGATTTAAATAATAATGGTATTCAGGATGCAGGCGAGCCAGGCTTACAGGGAGTAATTGTAGAGTTATTAGATGGCAATGGCAATCCTATAGATAGTGATCCTTCAACACCGGGCATACAACCAACCACCCGTGTAACCAATGCACTGGGCGAGTACCTGTTTACAGGTTTACCTGCCGGCGATTATAAAGTACGTTTCAGCAACCTTCCTGCGGGCTTTAATGCAGCACCAAAAGGAGCCGGAACCGATCGTAATGTTGATAGTGATGGTAACCCGATTGCAGGCGGTACTTCAACAACCGATGTAATCAGTGTAGGAAGCGGAGAAGAGAGACTTGATATAGATTTTGGTTTAAACAACCCAACTGCACCAACAGGTCAGATAGGCGACTTTGTGTGGTTCGATTCAAATAACAATGGTGTTCAGGATGCTACCGAACAGGGTGTACCTGGTGTAACCGTATCATTATTGAATGCTGCCAATGCAGTAATAGCAACAACAGTAACCGATGCCAATGGCAACTACCGTTTTGTAAATCTTGCAGATGGCAGTTACTCAGTTAAGTTCAGCAATTTACCGGCAGGCTTTGTGTTCTCACCAAAAGATCTGGGTGGCAATGACAATACCGACAGTGATGCAGATCCTGTTACCGGCACAACCGGAAGCTATACCATTACAGCCGGTAATACTAACGTTACAGTAGATGCTGGTATTTACTCAACAAGAGCGGCTTTAGGTGATTATGTATGGTTTGATGCCAACAGTAACGGAATACAGGATGCAACGGAAAAAGGCATTGCAGGTATAACTGTAACCTTGTACGATGCAGCCAATGTAGCAGTAACATCAGCCATTACCGATCAGAACGGCAGATACTTCTTCAGCAATTTAAATCCTGGTACTTATACCGTAGGATTTGGAACAATACCAAGCAAGTTGGTATTTACAACCAAAGATGTAGTAGCAGCAGGTGATGCAGCCGACAGTGATGTTGACCCTGCAACCGGCAGAACCGGAGCTTATACTTTGGCAGCAGGCCAGGTTAACTTAACAGTTGATGCAGGTTTAAAACCATTTATACCGGCAACGGTGGGTGATTTTGTTTGGTACGAT
>JAYURR010000242.1:0-2590 GCA_043756605.1 Chitinophagaceae bacterium | reverse complement strand
CTGTTGTACATGCATTGCCATCATCGGTTGAAACTGCTGTATGTGTTATTGCACCTGTTGTAGAATTACAAGCATCTGTAGTACATGCATTGCCATCATCTGTTGAAACCGGATTGTGGAAAATACCTGTAGAAGAATCACAACCATCTGTTGTACATGCATTGCCATCATCGGTATTTACCGGAGTGTGGAATACACCTGCTACAATTGGATTAGAAGTAACAGAAGCCCATGTTTTACCAACACGGATTCCATCAACTACTGTTTGAGTAGAATTTACCGCTGATCCCTGGCGTAAAGCAATTGCTGTAATTACATCTATTCCAAGGGTGACAGCATTTGTAACTTCAGCCGGGCCGGCAAGAATTTCTGATGCCGGAACACCTGTAGTTGCTACCCAAAGCGATGCAGCATCGTTACCAGTATTATTAATAGTGTACTTAACAACTACCAGATATGGAGTATTCTTTGCAAAAGGAGTGACACCGTAAACTGGAGTATTATTATTTGTTATTCCGAAATTTACAACGCCTGCAGTTATTTTTACATAAACACGAGCTCCAAAAGTTGTTGGGGTGTTAAATAGGTGTATAAAATAGTCACCTGTTTTTGCAGCTGCCGGTTCTGTTATATTAACCAAGAATGAAAAATAAACACTCTGGCCGTTTGTGTTTTGAGTGGCAAACGGAGCATTAACATCTTCACCGCCTAAATTGTTTACCAAAGCTGCATTACCAATTCCGCTGCCAACAAATCCGCCATAAGTTAATCCGGATGTCGTTGTGATGAAGTTAGTAGTTCCGCTATGAGTACCCCAACCATTGGCTGTTAATAATCCTGAGAAATTAAAATCATGAGCGGCTAAATGATCGGTTGACGTTCCTGTAGAAAGGCAGCCGTCTGTTGTACAAGCATTGCCATCATCGGTAGAAACAGGATTGTGGAACACGCCTGTAGAAGTATCACAACCATCCGTAGTACATGCATTGCCATCATCGGTAGATACCGGATTGTGGAACACACCTGTTGAAGTATTGCAACCATCGGTCGTACAAGCATTGCCATCATCGGTGTTTACCGCTGTGTGAGTAATTGCACCGGTAAATGTATCACAAGCATCGGTTGTACATGCATTACCATCATCGGTAGCAACTGCTGAATGAGTAATTGCTCCTGTTAAAGTATTACAAGCATCCGTAGTACATGCATTACCGTCATCGGTATTAACTGCAGTATGTGTTATAGCACCTGTGAATGTATCACAAGCATCGGTTGTACATGCATTTCCATCATCAGTATTTACTGCTGTATGAGTAATTGCACCTGTAGATGTATTACAAGCATCCGTAGTGCATGCATTACCGTCATCGGTATTAACTGCAGTATGTGTTATAGCACCTGTGAATGTATCGCATGCATCCGTAGTACATGCATTACCATCATCGGTAGAAACCGCATCATGGGTAATTGCACCTGTAGAAGAATTACAAGCATCAGTTGTACAAGCATTTCCATCGTCGGTAGAAACCGCATCATGGGTAATTGCACCTGTAGAAGTATTACAAGCATCTGTTGTACATGCATTACCATCATCGGTAGAAACGGCATCATGAGTAATTGCGCCTGTTAAAGTATTACAAGCATCTGTTGTACAAGGATTGCCATCGTCGGTAGAAACCGCAACATGGGTAATTGCACCTGTAGTAGTATTACAAGCATCGGTTGTACATGCATTACCATCATCGGTAGAAACCGCATCATGGGTAATTGCACCTGTAGAAGTATTACAAGCATCGGTAGTACAAGCATTACCATCATCGGTAGAAACCGCATCATGGGTAATTACACCTGTAGAAGTATTACAAACATCGGTTGTACAAGGATTGCCATCGTCTGTAGAAACCGGATTGTGGTAAACACCGGTTACTGAATCACAACCATCGGTAGTACATGCATTGCCATCATCTGTATTAATAGGAGTATGAGAAACAACTCCGGTTACAGAATCACAGGCATCTAATGTACAAGCATCGCCATCATCAGGAATAGTACCTGTATGAAAAATTCCGGTAACTGAATCACAACCATCGGTTGTACAAACATTACCATCGTCTGTATTAATTGGTGTATGAGTTATTGTACCATCAGTTGTATTACAAGCATCTGTTGTACAAGCATTGCCATCGTCTGTTGAAACCGGATTGTGGAAGATTCCTGTTGAAGTATTACAACCATCAGTTGTACATGGATTACCATCATCTGTATTGACAGGTGTATGAGTAAATGTTCCATCAACTGTATTACAGAAATCATCCGTACATGGATTACCATCTGTAGGATTCACGGGTGTATGAGTAGTTGAACCATCAAAAGTATTACAAGCATCGATCGTACAAGCATTAAAATCATCCGTTGGAGTTACAGCAGTATGATCTGTTCCGCCGGATGTATTACATGCATCAGTGGTACATGGATTGCCATCATTGATTGGTGTTGTTGGAGCAATTACATAAACACTACTGGTTGCTGAACAACCGCCGTCTGTCGTTACCCGAACTGTATAATTACCTGCCGCCAATCCTGTAGCAGT
>JAYURR010000241.1:0-2592 GCA_043756605.1 Chitinophagaceae bacterium | reverse complement strand
TACGTTATCGCCTGCTTTAAAATTTGGAAGTTTTGCTTTTCCTTTTGTGTCTAATTGCTCATGCACAAATGCTACTGCGTTCATATTATTTGATTTTTTACGGACGGCAAAGGTAGGGGAAAATTTTCAGTTTTTAGTTCTTAGTTCAGAGTTTTTTTGATTTCTAACTCTTTTATTTTAGCAGGGAACAAATCAAATTGCTTATCCGAATAAAAAACCCGACATAAAACTGCCGGGTTAAATAATATAGCTTGATTTTAAAGTATTTAACTAAGAACTAAAAACTGAAAACTATCTTGCTACGTTAACAGAACGCTTTTCCCTGATAACCGTTACTTTAATCTGGCCGGGGAAGGTCATTTCGGTTTGTATTTTTTGCGCTATTTCAAAACTCAGTTTATCGCTTGCGTCATCGGTCACTTTATCTGCCTCTACAATTACCCTTAACTCACGGCCAGCCTGTATTGCATAGGCTTTTTCAACACCGGTGTAAGCCATGGCCAGGTTTTCCAGGTCTTTAATACGCTGAATGTATTGCTGCATAATCTCACGCCTTGCACCGGGCCTTGCACCGCTAATAGCATCGCATGCCTGTATGATAGGGGAGATAACGTATTGCATTTCCATCTCATCGTGGTGAGCGCCAATTGCGTTAACCACTGCCGGGTTTTCACCGTATTTTTCGGCCAGTTTGGCTCCCAATAATGCGTGACTTAATTCTGTTTCTTCATCGGGTACTTTACCAATATCGTGCAGCAGGCCGGCTCTTTTAGCCAGTTTAGCATTCATGCCCAGTTCCGCAGCCATAATGGCACAAAGATTAGCAGTTTCACGGCTATGCATCAACAGGTTTTGCCCGTAACTTGAGCGGAAACGCATACGGCCAACCATGCGTATCAGTTCTTTATGCAGGCCGTGTACGCCCAGTTCCATGGCGGTACGCTCACCAATTTCCATTACCTGGTCGTCAATTTGTTTTTTGGTTTTTTCTACTACTTCTTCAATACGTGCCGGATGAATACGGCCATCGGCAACAAGGCGCTGCAGCGATAAACGGGCAATTTCTCTACGCAATGGATCAAAAGAAGAAAGTACGATTGCTTCTGGTGTGTCATCCACAATTAAATCTACACCGGTAGCGGCTTCTATGGCACGTATGTTACGGCCTTCACGGCCAATGATAGAACCTTTTATTTCGTCGCTTTCAAGGTTAAATACCGTAATGGCGTTTTCAATAGCAGCTTCTGCAGCCGTACGTTGTATGGTTTGTATAACTATTTTACGGGCCTCTTTAGTAGCTTTTAATTTAGCATCTTCAATAATTTCTTGCTGAATAACCAGGGCCTTGGTGTGGGCCTCTTGTTTAAGGCTTTCAATTAATTGAGCTTTTGCATCTTCGGCACTCAGGCCGGCCACTTTTTCCAGGCGGCGGATGTGTTCTTCCTGATGTTTTTCCAGCTCGGTGCGTTTGGTATTAACGATGTCGGTTTGGCGGTTAAGGTTTTCCTTAATGGCTTCATTTTCCTTCATCTGTTTATCCAGATTCTGCTCTTTTTGGTTGAGGGATTGTTCTTTTTGTTTGATGCGGTTTTCGCTTTCAACTAATTTTTGGTTGCGTTGCAATACATCCCGTTCGTGATCGGCCTTTAGCTGCACAAATTTTTCTTTGGCTTCTAAAAGTTTCTCTTTTTTCAGGTTTTCGGCCTGTAAATTTCCGTCGGCAATGATTTTTTGAGCCTGTTGCTCGGCTTCTGCAATTTGTTTTTGGGTGTTTTTTGCAAATACCAGTTTACCCAGTACGATGCCCAATATCAGCGCTGCTGCGCCAATGATAATGTATAATATTATCGGATCCATTGTTTGTTTTGGTTTTAAATCGGTTCAAAATCGTATATAACGCCTCTTTATCCATATAAAAGTTAAATGAGATGTTTAATTAACGAAGATAGGTAATTTGTTTGGAGAAAGTTTGGGGTTAAGTGCGTTCGCTTATTTGAGTTTAGAAGTTTGAAGTTTAAGGTTTAGAAATTTAATCAAGACATCTTGACAACATTTACAAATATTAACCTCGGAATAGGAGAAGTAATATTAAGCGTAGTTATTTGCGGAGTTTCTGGTACTTTTAAAAGTATTTAATTTACCGCACCTGCAACCAGGTCCAGCACATCATACATATCAAATGGTTTTTCTAAAAAGTGGTTTGCGCCTGCTGCCAGGCATTCTTCTTTTGCCAGCGGATGAGCCGATATCATGATAATGGGTATATGAGAGAACAGCGGATCCATCTTTAAGCTTTTGCAAACTTCCCTGCCATCGGTGCCAGATAAAAGCATATCCATAATTATAACTTCAGGAACGATACTTTTGAGCTCGCTTTCAAGACCCTCAATATTTTCTTTTGTAAAAACTGTGTAACCTTTCATGTTTAACATGGCTTTAAGCATAAAAAGTATATCTACATTATCATCAATAATGAGTACGTGTGCAGGTTCTGGCATGTTGGTTATAAGGATTGGTTATTTAGTAGAAGTGAAAAATAAAATACAAATCCTTTACCGGCTTCACTCTTTCCTCCCATCTTACTTTGTGCCG
>JAYURR010000240.1:0-2594 GCA_043756605.1 Chitinophagaceae bacterium | reverse complement strand
AAATGGTTATCAAACCGAAATTGATGCTTTTGGCGATTGCTTTATTACAGAAGATATGAAAGAAGGCACCACCGCATTCCTGGAAAAAAGAAAAGCTGGGTTCAAAGGAAAGTAATTTTATTTTTCAATCAACTTTTCCTCCATTAAATAGGCCTCAATTTCACTTATTCCGGTTGAATGGTTTTGCTTTTCAATTGTAAGTTCTACTGTATTGATTGATATGGCAGGAAATGTGATCATTCTTTTTTTACCTATAGTTGTTCCATACATCTCTTTCACCAGTTCATCTTTACTGTTAAATAACAGCAATTTAAACTTACTGCAATGCTGCCCTTTCGAAATATCTTCATGCAAAACAATGCAATTAACTTTTTTATTTTGTTTCAATTTCAACTCAACACCCACCGACTGCAACACGGTTTCTGAAATTTGTTCAACAGTTTTATAATTACCATCAGTTAACGGAGTTGCCTTTTTTAAAATACCATGAAACAGGTGATAAGTGGAAGCATTTTTAAACAGGTTGGCAGTTAAATTATGTAACTGCAATTTTCTGAACCCCAACAACGCAGTAGAATCATATTTTGTTATCAACCCTCTCCCATCCGCTGGTACATTCAATAATAAATTTGCACCACGCCCAACACTTTTCAAATAGAGTTCAAATAATTGTTCTGGCGTTTTTACATTATTGTCTTCTGCTTTATGGTAAAACCATCCCGGCCTGATGCTTACATCACACTCTGCCGGTATCCAGTTTTTGCCGTTTACATTTCCGTTGTTTAATGTATCCTGCGGTGGTGCGCCTGCGCCTCTTGTAAATCCTGCAGTATCCAAAGTATTCCAGTTAGTTTTTCCGGCAAAGCCTTGTTCATTTCCCACCCAACGAATATCTGGGCCAATATCACTGAATACAATGGTGTTTGGAGAAAGTTCACGAACTGTTTTTTCAAAACGTTTCCAATCATACACCTGCCGCTTTCCATTTGGGCCTTCACCGTTGGCACCATCCCACCAAAGTTCCCATACCGGGCCATAATTGGTAAGCACTTCCTTCATCATGTTTACAAAAACATCATTATATTTTTCAGTTCCATAATCGGGATGGTTCCTGTCCCAGGGCGAAATATAAACACCAAACTTCAATCCGTATTTTTTACAGGCTGCAGATAATTCCCTGAGCACATCGCCTTTCCCATCTTTCCATTTACTTTCTCTAACAGTGTGTTTACTGAATTTACTCGGCCACAAACAAAATCCATCGTGGTGTTTGGCTGTGATGATGATCCCTTTAGCGCCGGAAGCTTTTGCAATGCGGCACCATTGTTCGCAATCCAGGTTTGTTGGGTTAAAAATTTCTTCTTTTTCATTTCCGTGTCCCCATTCCAAATCAGTAAAGGTGTTGGGGCCAAAATGCATAAAGAGATAAAACTCCATATCATGCCAGGCAAGTTGTGCTTTGGTTGGCCTGGGTAAATTGGTTTGGGCCTTAGCGGTACACAACAGCATCAAATAAAAAAGGATAGCTTTAATATACTTCATACTAATTTTATGTTCCTCAAATGTAAATAAAAAAGAGGCTGCAGTAAGTACAGCCTCTTTTGTTTTATTATTACAAGATTTATTTTGCCACGATGATCCTCGCTACTTCAATCTTTGCGCTGGTTTGTATTTTTACAAAATACATCCCACCGGCAAGTTTGCTTACATCTAATTTTTTAAGATTATCACCTGCAACAATGCTTACCAATTGCGAAAGCACTGTTGCTCCCGTTTGATCAATAACTGTTACTGTTGCATTACCATTAGCTGCAGCTTTAAATGATAAATTAGCTGTTGAAACCACCGGGTTCGGGAAAACAGAAAGTTTGTCAGATGCAAAAGTTATTGCTTCAGTGCCTGCTTCTTTGCTGGCTGTACCCAACTGCACTTTTAAAGTATAACAGGTAGTTGCATGAAATGCACCATTGTATCCATAGACTCTTACATAATAAGTTCCCGCTGTATAAGTGCGGCTAATCGTCTCGCTGGTTGTACCGCCGTTTTGAGAAATTGCCAATTGAGTGGTACCATTACTACTATACAAACGAATGTCGTAATCAAGGGGCAAAGTGGTGAGCGTAATCGTAGCCGTGCCTCCCGTGGTAATAACAAATTTATAATAATCATTATCGCCTGTTGGGTTTATCAAACCTTTAATATCTGTATTAAATGGAATTGTTGCTGCACCGCCTGGTGTGCCATTAGTACTTACATCATAAATACCGGGGCAGGTACTTACAGCTGCAGTTGTAAATTGAGCCTGTGCGTATGCACTGCTGCTTGCAGAACAATTCGTCCTTACTCTCCAATCGTATAATGACGAAGCTGTTAACCCGGTAATGGCTCTTGAAGTGGAAGTTGTTCCGGTAACAGAGTTTATCCATGTGCCAGAACTGGCTAACTTATAATCTACATCATAACTTATTGCGCCGCTTATTGCGCCCCAACTTACAGTAGCACCTGAGGAAGTTATAGCCGATGAAGCCAAACCTGCCGGTGCGTTACATACCACAGGAGCAGTAGTAGTAAACTGAGCCTGCACAAAATTTCCG
>JAYURR010000239.1:0-22771 GCA_043756605.1 Chitinophagaceae bacterium | reverse complement strand
TATTTTTAACAGCAAGCCTGACAAGTTCATCGTTTTCGGTACCGGGGTTAAAAATAATGCGTTTGGGATGGAGGGAAATAATATAATCGTAGTATTCTTTTTGATGTTGGGGGCCTACATAAAGTGTTACGGTATCAATATCAGTAACTTCAATTTTTTCAGTTTCAATGGTTATGCCAGCAACCATTCCTTTCTTTTTACCAATGGCAACAACCGGATGCTTATTATTTGTAAGGCGGTTTATTGCCAGATAGCTGTAACGTGCCGGATTTTCGGATGCACCCAAAACCAATGTTTTTTTATTTACTGTACTCATGATAAAAATCTTGCTTTTACTTCGGGAGTAGGTATCATACAACTTTCTTTTTTACCAAACCATTTGTACCGGTTTTTAGCTATCCAGTTATAAATACCATCCCGTATAAATGTTGGAACAATAATTAAGCCATAACATAAGGGCCAAAGGCGCCCTAAATGTTTGCAAACATTTAGGGCGCCTGTTGATTGTTTGTACACGGTATCATTTTCAATAAAAATAAACGACTTCATATCATCTGCAGGTAAATTATACTGTTGTAATAATTTTTGCCCGATTGCAGATTGCATTGGCGTAAACAGAATATTTCCTTTTGCATTTCTTTTAATTACAAAGTTTACGGCACTGTTGCAAAAGTTGCAAACACCATCAAATAATATTACAGGTTGTTTATTCATTTTCCTTACAAAGTTACTGATTAGCATCAGTGCTTATTCATTTATAATATTTTTTAGTGCTTTATCAAGCTCTGGATATTGAAATTGAAAACCTGCTGCCAACAAAATTTCTGGTATTACCCATCGGCTTTTTAAAATAAGCTCAGTTTCGGTTTTGATGATTACGGCTCCCATTTTCAACAGCCAGACCGGGGAAAGCAAACCAAAGGATGCACCCATATTTTTCATTAATAATTGCATGAGGGTTTTATTGCTGACCGGGTTTGGTGCGGCTGTATTAACTACGCCTGATAATTTTTTGTGTTGCTGAACAAAAGTTATAATGCGAAACAGATCTTCAATATGTATCCAGCTAAACATTTGTTTGCCGCTGCCTTGTTTGCCGCCCAGACCAAAACAAACAAGATTTTTTAAGGGCCTTATTACGCCACCACCATTTCCTAAAACTATTGCCATGCGTAATGCAACCCGTCGTGTTGCTGGTAATTTAAAATCGAAGAAAGCTTTTTCCCAATTGGTTGCCACATTTACTGAAAAGCCAGTACCAATTTCACCAGTGCTTTCTGTCATTGGCCTGTCTTCGGCATGGCGGTAAATAGTAGCTGTGCTTGAGTTTATCCAAAGCGGTGGCGGATTTTTACAGTTCCTGACAGAAACGCCAAGTATTTTGGTTGTATCAATTCGGGAATCGTAAATTTCTTTTTTATTTTTATCATTGTACCTGCAATCAACCGATTTACCAGCAAGGTTTATAAGCATCTCCGCATTTTCAAGTGCTTCAGTTATTAAAGTTGTATTATTCCAATTAAGGTGATTTTTGTTTCTTGAAATAATAATCACTTCGTATCCGGCATCAGTAAATTTTTTATTGAGATGCTGCCCCACAAAGCCGGTGCCGCCTGCTATAACAATTTTGTTTTTCATTTATGTAAGTATAAATATTAAAATAATAGCCCTGTACAAAACCCAGGTGTAAGAAATGATGGGTGGCAGTTTTAAAACTGTAACTCTTTTTTTATGATAGAAAAACATGATCAGCACAACCGAAAAAAAATAGAGCAGATTGAATGTATCATTATAGTTTGAATAAAAATTCAAAACTAATAAAGGAAAAAGCAAAGCAGAACCAAACAGCGAAACAAGTAGCATATTAAAATAGTAATTCAGTTTTTCACTATTGCTTTTTTTGTACATAAAAGGATACTGAAAAAACAACATCCCTGTTATCATACACAACTCAAACCGCCAGCCATACTCAATTGTAATAAGATGTTGAATAAGCTGTGCATATTGGTTTAAGGTAATTGCAGTCACAGCTATACAAATAACCATCACTGCAATTTTAAAACCCGGTGTATGTATGCTACTATTCTTTTGCATGTGAATCAGCATTTTACAATCAGATACTCATTATTGATTGTGAACGATAGGTGCTTTATACTTTGCCTCCTGAGTTGCTTTTTTACGCAATGTAAAAAATATATACAGGTTAAAAAAGTGCATGGCTCCCAATATTAAAATGATAAGGCCAATTTTTAAACTGAGTTTTTCAATTACTTCCTGCATGTTAACAATACTGCCCGTTACCTGCAACGTGTAAACTGCATAACCAATATTGATGAGGTAAAAACCTACCAGTAAAAGGTTATTTACGCTGTCGGCAAGTTCCTTATTACCATGAAAAATATCAATTAAAAATACCTTGCCATTTTTAAACAAAGTTTTGGCAACCCACATGGTTAAAGCAATGGTAATTACCAAGTAAAAGCTGTAAGTGATGATAATGTAGTTCATAAAATTTATTTTTAAAGGTTATCAATTATTTTAAAAGTTCCAGCGGACGTTGGCTCATTTTTCTTACTTCATCATAACACAACCAGGTATAAAATATTGCCATCAATGGTGCTGTAAAAAGTAATATCAAAAATGAACCAACAGGGATGGTGATCAGGGAGATAAGGGTTATCCAGTGGTAATTACGCCTGATGCTTTTCTTTTGGGTAAAGCTGTGGTAATAAACATGTACAAGCATGCTGATAACCTGCCAGCCACCAACAACAAAGTATCCCAGTAAAAATGTATTATCCCGTTTAAATAGGGTTGCAATGGCAAAACCTGTAATTAAAATTATGCTGACCCAAGCATCAATTTCTTTAAACTTTTTCATGATTTTATATTTTATATTTTCAGAAAATTTTGAAACATATTTTTCAAATAAAAGCCGGAAATTTCCAGCTTGGTTTGTTGCTTTTAAAGCATCACTTAAAGAACTTCAACAAGCTTCCCAAAAACCAACTCTCATCTGCTTTTATCATCACATCCAACACCTTATCGGCCTGGCCGCCAAACTTACGGATGCCTGCAATGGTATCTACAAACTGCTTAACGTCCTTATCTTTTTTATCGCCTTCAATCTGTTCCAACTGGGTTAACAATTTAAGCATGGGATCCAGTTCCCGTTTTTTTCTTTCTTTAATAATTTGTGTGGCTACTTTCCAGATGTCTTTTTCGGCATTAAAAAATTCTTTGCGTTCACCAGGAATTAAAACCCGCTCTACAAGTCCCCAGCCAATTAAATCACGGGTGTTCATATTTACATTGCCCCGGCTAATGCTTAATTGTTCCATAATATCATCCTGTGTAATGGGATCGGGACTGATGAGCAGCAAAGCATGAATTTGAGCCATGGTGCGGTTGATGCCCCAATGCGTACCAAAAGCGCCCCAACTGCTGATGAACTGTGCTTTTGCGTCGGTAAGTTTCATGATTGCTTATTTATACCACAAAGATAATACAGTTTTTGAATTTTCAAAACTTATTGAAAATATATTCTGAATATTATGTTCCTATTTCTTCAATTGCTGCTCTTGTTTCTTCTTGCGAAATTATTTTTCTGAAAATAGCATAACAAATAATTGAGCCTGAAACTGCACCGATAAAAATTGCATACTCAAAATATAATTCTTCCATCGGAAAGGGTATTTGAGAACCCAAAGGTGTTATTACTATTTGGTGGCTGATAATCCTGAATACATTTAACATAATAGCTGGTACAATACAAATAAGTACGATTAAAACAGAAAATGACCTTTTCCGGAATGATGTAATATTGCCGGAAATCCAGGGAACTAAAAGTAACAAAGGTATTGTACCGATACTAAAGCTCACTTTTAAGGCTATTTTAAAATAGCTGTTAAGAGCATATACAGCAAATTGCAAATCGCTTCCTTTAAAAAGCGACAAAAAGAAATTGGAAATTGTATTGCTGAAAAAAAAAGAAACAATAAACAGGATAACAGAGCTGACTATGCAATATAAAACAGTACGATTCATCTATAGTTAGTTTTGATACAGTAAGATAATAAATTTACGAATGAAGCGATTAAGCTTCGGAAAAAGTTCAATAAAGAACTACAGTACAAAAGTGCGACGCCACCGCAGCTCATTAAAGCCAAAATGCCTGGCTAATAAATAATAAAAGCGTCAGCTTTTTAAACTGACGCTTAGAATTTTTTTTAAGCTTTTTTAACAGGGTGACTCACCCTTAGAAATTACAACAACATCGTTACCGGATTCTCTAAATATTTTTTAAGCGTTTGCAGAAAAGCCGCTCCCACAGCGCCATCCACCGTACGGTGATCGCAGCTCATGGTGAGTTTCATAAAGTTGCTTACGCCAAATCCATTCTCTTTTTTAACCACTACTTCTTTAATGCGGCCCACCGCTAAAATTGCACTGTCTGGCGGGTTAATGATGGCCGTAAACTCTTCAATATCCATCATGCCCAAATTAGAGATGGTAAATGTATTACCACTGAATTCGGCGGGTTGTATTTTTTTATCTTTTGCTTTACCGTATAATTCTTTTGCTTGGGCTGCAATTTGCGATAAGGTTTTTTGATCGGCAAAACGAATTACCGGCACAATTAAACCATCGGGCGTTGCCACCGCACTGCCGATATGTATGTGGTGATTCATGCGTATAAAATCGCCCATCCAGCTGCTGTTTACATTGGGGTGCTGGCGCAGCGATAAAGCCACTGCCTTTATTACAAAATCGTTGAAAGAAATTTTAACCGGGCTGAGTTCATTTAACTGTGTACGGGCAGCCATGGCATTGTCCATGTTTATTTCCATAGTTAAATAAAAATGTGGCGCACTAAACATGCTTTCACCCAGGCGGCGTGCAATTACTTTACGCATTTGTGTTAATGGTACGTCGGTGTGGCCTTCAACGCCTGCTACTGTTGAACCGCCGACAGGGCTTACAGCCGCTGTCGGGGTTTTACCCGCTGTTTGCGTTGCAGTTGGTACGTAACCATCTACATCTTTTTTAGTTACTCTGCCGCCATCGCCGCTGCCATTAACTTTGCTGATATCAATACCTTTATCGGCTGCTAATTTTTTTGCAAGCGGAGAAGCTTTAACTCTGCCTTCTGAAATATTTGTTTCTTGTTTTTCGTTGCTTGTTGTTTGTTCTTCGTTACTGGTTTCTTGTTTCTCGTTAGTTGTTGCTTGTTTCTCGTTTTTTAGTGCAGGCTGCTCGCTATTTCCTCCGGCTTTTTCTGCAGCCACGTAAGCGCTTACATCGGTTCCGGCTTTGCCAACTATTGCTATAATCTCATTTATTTTTGCGGCATTGCCTGCCTCTACTCCTACATATAATAAAGTGCCTTCCTCGTAACCAACCACTTCCATGGTTGCTTTATCGGTTTCCACATCTGCCAACACATCATCTGCTTTTACAAAGTCGCCTACTTTTTTGTTCCAGCTTACAATTTTTCCTTCGGTCATGGTATCGCTCAATAAAGGCATGCGAATTTCTTTGGTGCCGGCAGGTAAAGAAACTGTTTGGGTTGCGGGTTTTGTATCTTGGGTTTTGATTTGAGCGGTTTCTGGTTTCTCGTTACTCGTTTTTTGTTGCTCGTTATTAGCTGCCGTAGGTTTAACCGAAGTGGCTTCTCCATCCAATAAAGATTTATAATCCTCTCCTTCTTTACCAACAATAGCAATAATCTGATTTATTTTTGCGGCTTCGCCGGCTGGCACACCAATGTATAATAAAGTACCATCCACATATCCGTTTACTTCCATGGTTGCTTTATCAGTCTCCACATCAGCAAGCACATCATCGGCTTTCACTTTATCCCCTACTTTTTTGTTCCAGGATATTATTTTGCCCTCGGTCATGGTATCGCTTAAAAGCGGCATGCGTATCACTTCTGCCATAATATAATTCGCTTATTTTAGATTGAAGTTCGAAATTAAGGCAAAATGAGTAAAAGAAGGGCAGTTTAGCCTAATATAAGCCCTAATCTTTCCTTTAATTCCTTTACCAACGGATATTCTTCTATTATTTTTTGATATTGTTCTTTGGTATTTAGCGGTCGCTCAAAATCCTGCTTTTCTTCTTCATCTTCTACAATAATTACATTGTAAGTAAGTTGCCGGTTACAAAAAAACTGTTGGAGGTCGTCCACAAGTTGGGCACGTTCTTGCTCAATAAATTTTTGCTGAATATTATTTCCAGTGATGATCTCTATCGAATTATTATCAATAATTTTTAACTCGGCCATTTTAAAATTGGTAACGGCTGAGTGATTTTTTTTTGCGTTGAGTTTTTCAATAAACTGATCCCAGCAAATCCGCAGTTCCGCTTCCGTTAAATCTTTAACGGCAATACCATTTTTATTTTGGGCTGATAATTTTTTACGGATAGCATCTAATGAACCGAGCGATTTTTTTGGCTCAGCATGTACCGGTGCGGTTTCTACAGCAACTTTATTTTCAATGCGCTGTTCCGGCTCTTCAATAATTAATTTGGCTTCTGATGTTTTTTGAATGACGGGAGCTGCTACAACCGGAGCTGCTTGTTCTTTAACCCTTATTGGCTGAATAGATTTAAATGCAACGGGCCTGGCAGCTTCAACTACTTTTTTTTTTGAAACAAGCCCATCATTATTCACCATTTCAACCGCCTGTAACAGGTAACAAAGTTTGATGATGGCCAACTCAACATGCAGGCGCTTGTTGCGTGCCTGCTTGTAATTTATTTCTGCTTCGTTCAATAAATTTAACGCAGCAATTAACCAACCGGTTGAAATTTGCTGTGCAGCCTGTAAATATTTTTGTTTAAAATCATCGGCCACTTCAAGCAATATCGCAGCTTTGGTATCTTTACTCACTAACAGGTTTCTTATAAATTCGCTATACCCTTCCAGCAAGGTATCGCCTTCAAAACCTTTGCGGTTTATTTCATCGTACAACAACATGGCATCGCTTAAATGCTGCTGCTGCATGCAATCCAGCATTTTAAAATAATAATCTTCATCTAAAATATTCAGATGCTCTAAAGTATTGCTGTAAGTTAATTCGCCATTGCTGAAGCTTACAATTTTATCCAGAATGCTTAACGCATCACGCATGCAACCTTCGCTCTTTTGGGCGATAACATGCAACGCAGCACGTTCGGCTGTTATCTTTTCTTTTTCACAAATTTCCTGCAGGTGCTCAATAGTATCGTTGTTGGTAATTCTTTTAAAATCAAAAATCTGGCAGCGGCTGAGGATGGTTGGCAATATCTTATGTTTCTCCGTTGTTGCCAAAATAAAAATGGCATAAGGCGGCGGCTCTTCCAGGGTTTTTAAAAATGCATTAAAGGCAGATGAACTGAGCATGTGTACCTCATCTACAATATATACTTTGTATTTGCCGGCCTGAGGTGCAAACCGAACCTGCTCTACCAAACTGCGGATATCATCTACCGAATTATTACTGGCAGCATCCAGCTCATGAATGTTCATAGATGTACCTGCATCAAAAGAAACGCAACTGTTGCAGGTATTACAGGCTTCGCCTTCGGGTGTTTGGTTTTCGCAATTGATGGTTTTGGCCAAAATTCTTGCACAGGTTGTTTTACCAACACCCCTGGGACCGCAAAATAAAAACGCATGCGCAAGCTGGTTATTTTTAATCGCATTTTTTAAAGTGGTGGTAATATGCGATTGCCCAACCACCGTAGAAAAATTCTGTGGTCTGTATTTTCTTGCCGATACTATAAACTTATCATCCATGGGCTGCTAATTTCGGTAATCTAAGTTGAAAAAAGGAATTTGTTTTTGCAGGATTTTTAATCCAAAAAAGGATGCCGTTTGAATTCCTTTGTTCTATCGTACAGATACCGATAGGTGGTTAAATTACGTGAACGAAAGGTATCGCCCAGGCTTTCGGCTACATTAAGCATTTTAATATTAAAATCCCCGATCCACTGCATTTCATAATCAGTGTAAAGTAAAGGATCTACCTGTACTATTCTTGAGCATTCGCCAATAATATAGGCATCAATGCCTTTGCCCTGCCATTCGGGTACTACCCCAAATACCACCCCTACAAATTTTTTGGAAGGCCTGAATTTTTGCCGCCATACAAATTCCAGTTTTTGCAATAAACCGAATTTACCGTTCAGGTGTTTAAAATATTGATTTATATCGGGGAGGTTGATAAACATGGCAATGGCAACGCCCTTGTAATAGGCAAAATAAATAACGTTTTCATCCATTACAGGTTTCATTTTTTTAAACATCAGCAGCACTTGCTCCTTACCCATTTCTTTTAAACCCCCATGGCCTGCCCAGGCTTTATTATATACTTCTACAAAATCAGCGGCATATTTTTCAAGATTGTTTTTTTTGATTGTACTGAAACTGATGTCAGGATTATCATCATGCATCTTATGACGGTCAAGAATTTTTTGAGCAAGTTTCTTTCCTGCATCCAATCCAAAACACACCTGGTTATAAAATGGCTTAAACCCGTAATTTTCAAAAAGCATAATATAGTATGGCGGGTTATAGCTCATACAATACAGCGGTGGTGTAAAGCCATCAGTAATCAATCCCCACCAGCGATCACGTTCGCCAAAGTTGATGGGGCCGTCCATAGCTTCCATGCCATGTTGCATCAACCAATTTTTGGCATTATCAAATAAAAGATTGGCGGCTTCCTGGTTATTAATGCATTCAAAAAAACCCATGCCACCAACAGGCACATCATCTCCTTTATTTTTATATTTTTTGTTGGTGAAAGCTGCAATGCGGCCAATTAATTTACCTGCATCGTCTTTTAATACCCAACGTATCACCTCGCCAAACCGAAAGGCCTTATTTTTCTCTTTATCAAAAACTTCACTAATATCTTTATCCAGCGGACGTATCCAGTTGGGGTCGTTTTTGTTAAGTTCTACGGCGACTTTGAGAAATTGTTGGGCTGTTGTTTTATCTGTTACGGGAATTATTTGCATCTTTCAATTTTAAGCATGCAAATGTAATTAAAAAACCAAGAGCCATTTTTCAATGACTTTTAGAGGTTTAAAGTTCAATTTCCCCGATAAAAATGGCCCCCTCTTTATCTTTTTGCATTTGAAGGGTAACTATCTTTTTTTCTTCTTTGTTAGTTCCATAATGAAGATAAATTTCGGCCATGATTGTTGCAGGGCCAGCAAGGGTTACTTGTGTATCGCCATAATAATCTATCTCAATTTTATATTTACCTTTAAGTCCTTTTTTTAGTAAAAACTGTTCGGGGCCAAAACCTTCTGTAAAATCCTCAGATATACGGCCGCCTGCTTCTGTTGTTTGATGACTATAAAAACATTTTTCTCCATTTGGATCAGTTACCCATAGATCAATGTCTGTGTTGTTCATATTCCAGTTCATAACTATCCTAACATCAGTTTGCATTGGAGCAATTATTCTTTTATCAATATTTTTTAAATTCAGTTTATTTTTATGGAGTGAGATGATATGGTTAATTTCTGTTAAAAATATTTCTTCAATACCGTCATACATTTCATCCATTTCATCGCTGTAACTTTTTGTCATTCCTTCATTCAACATATCCAATGCCTGCTGGTAATTACCCAAGTCTGCATGCGCCAAAGCACAATCCCGGTAGCTTTGCGGATCTGCCGGACGCAGTTCTAATACTTTTTTAAAGGCCGCAAGTTCGCCTTCATAATCACCAGCTTCTTTAAGTTTATAGCCAAGCATTTTATATAACTCGTAACTACCGTTTTCAAGTTCGGCCAGGTTGGTTAATACAGTAATACCATTAACCTTATCGCCTGTTTTTAATAAGTAAGTGGCCACATCAAAAAAGTAAGTTGGCTTGCTGATATAATACTGCCTTAGCTCCAGGTATTTTGCATAGCGGTTTGCTTTTTCTGTTAGTTTTATTTCTTTTAGGTAGTCATAAGTTTCAACATCAAAAGGCGGTTTAGCAAACGCTGTATTTTTATTTTCTTCAGCTATTTTATCCTGAATTGTTTTATACGCTGAATCTGCTTTGAAATTTTTTGTAGTGATGATGATAGCGCCATTTGCGCCATCGGGGCCAAACAAAGCTGCGGCCGCGGGGCCTTGTAATACTGAGTAATCTTCAACATCATCAGGTTTAATATCAGCTCCAACTGGCATGATGATTCCATCAACCACATATATTGCACCGCTACCTATGCTAAATCCATTTTCTCCCCGCAACCTAACTGTTGTTTCGGCACCTAATGCAGCAACTGACTGGCTTGTAACCTGCACACCTGCTACTCTTCCTGCCAAAACATTATTTACGTTTGACTGAGGGATAGCATTAATCTGTTCGCCACTTAAGCTTTGAATATTTGATGATGTACTTCTTGCAGTACGCCTGGTGCCGAAAGCGCTGGTTACAACAACTTCTCTCAATTCATTTCCATCTTTTTCTAATGAAGAGTTGATAACAGTTTGATTACCTACCGGCACTTCAACATCTTTAAAACTTGCGCCGGAAATAATTAGAGCTGCATTAGGGTTTACCCTTAAAGAATAACGTCCATTAGCATCTGCAGAAACACCACTTGAAGTTCCTTTAATTTTTACCGAAGCAAATGAAACCGGATTACCATCTTTATCAACAACCGTTCCTGAAATAACTTTTGAATTGCCTGGCGGCACCTGCGTTTGAGGTATTGCTGTAACCGTTGCCTGTACAGCGTTACTGCGTGGTGTAGCTGTTGATGATATTGTGGCAGGTTCTTCTTTTTTAATTTCTTTTTTCTTTGGCGTTTTATTGTACCATTGTTTTAAATCGGCAATCTTATCCAGCGTATTCTCCAGATAGTTATTTTTTGTAATGATATCTCCACGCCGCTGTTTCATTATCCTGTTATATTCTTCTCTTAATTCTAGTGGAGGTTCAATATTGTATTGCACATAATCATTCACTGTTTCCAGCACAATTAAAGAGGTATTTCTGGTAATAACACCAAACTGTTTACCCAGCCTTTCAATCTCCTGTTTATTTTGATTGTACTGAATATCAAGTTCAGCAATTTTCTTTTGTGCAAATACTTTGGTAATGTCGAAATTTTCGCAAAGCTGTGTTTCGGTATTGATGGATACAGTTTTCTCGTAGGTAACTTTATTGCCATACCCAAACTGAAAAACAATTTCCTGCACACCTTCCTCTGCAATACCTGCTGCCGAAAAAGTAGTATTGACAGCAACCGGTATTGATGGATAATTTTCTTTTACAAATTCGTTTTGTTTTATACCAAGAAAGCGAAATGGTTCATTAATTAATTTTTTTAAAGCCTCTGCAGTATTTATATTTTGTAAATCAATTACCTGCCCGCCGGTTTTAGCCGTAATGAATTTTAAATTGCTGTAATCGGCTGCGGTAGCAGTGTTTATGCAATAAACCGGTTTATTGTTTAACTGCATTTGTTTATTGCCAAGCGTTTGATGGCCATCACTTACCAGTATAAATTCAGCCGCATTTATATTTTTTAGGTTTAAATTACCCAGGTTGGTTGCACCATCATATTGTACTGCTTCAATAAATTTTCTCAACGCATTCCAATTGCCATTTTGCACTGTAAATTGACTGCTGCTCTTTATCGTATTGCTGAAAACAACGAGTACAACAGATGCATTGTTTAATTTTTTGAAATAAGCATCCAGCAAATCCAGTTCTTTATTTTTATTGCGGTTGCTGCCACTGAGCGATGCATCCCAAAGCAAACCCACAGATGATGGCAGTGTTTTTTCACGCTCAATATTTTGCAACGTTGTATTAACCAGGTAATAATATTTATTTTCAAACTCCTGCAGCATTACTTCGGCAGCATCCTGCGGTTTTGGTATGCTGAAGGAAAGTGTAAATGCAGGCACATAATTAATTTTGTGAACTACAGCTTTGTAAACATTATTGCTGCTGTTGAATTGTATGTTTTCATTGAGGGACGAATCAAAAACGGGCCTTGTTGCAGATTGTATTACAGATACATCAAGGTTAAAATCTGCTACTGTATCTTTTAAATTTAATGGCAGGTAATAATTTAATGCAGCATTTGCTGTAATGGGTAATTCTTCTTCGTACCCAATTAAAACGGTTCTGGTACTGTTTGGATTGATTGGATAAATTCTTGTACGAAAAGTATTGCCATCTACCTTCTCCAAAAGTCCGGGGTCAACTCTTCTTCTTTCAATAGCTTCAAATACTTCTGTACCCTTACTTCTGTCAACCGGTACTGCCTCTCTCATTTTGCCATTAATGTCAATAGCATAGCGGCTTACGCTCAATCCATCTTTTAACGGAAAATTTAAATTGCCTTCCAGAATTTGTGATGTATTGTTTTTAAAAGTCATGTGCCAGGTTGTTGTGGCAACGGTTCCACATACTTTAATTTCTATTTTTAAAGTTTGTAGCTGAACGCCGTTATTGGTTTTGCCATCAACCGTAAGTTGTGGCATTTGTGCTTTTGCAAATATTGAAAAGCATAAAGTAATTGTGGTAACAAAAAGAAGTTTTCTCATAACAATGTTTGGCAACATGATGAGAAAACAAACCGCTTTACATAAAAAATTATCCCAAATATTTTATTTGCTTATTTAATTAAACTAAATTTAGTTTATAATTTATGTCAATGAAAAAAGCCGTTGTTTACTTTATAATTATTACTGCTGTTTTATTTACAGCCTGTTCAAAATCAGATACTGTTCCCGTACCTGTGCCTTTACCCATTGATTCATGTTTGGGTGTAACCATTACACCAATTGCATCTGTAACACATACTACCACTGGTTTAACGCAGGGTACTATAACGGTAACATCCCCAATTGGGTCGGGATATACTTACAATATTAATGGTGGTACTTTTCAGGCATCTACCAATTTTTTTAATTTAGCAGCCGGCAGTTACACCGTTATTGCTAAAAATGCAAATAATTGCAAAGGCACTGCTACATTAATCATTAATGGATTTGGCCCTAAATTTTTTGCAGTAAGAACATTGGTTAACGGTTACTGCGGCCCTTGCCACCTGAGTGGTGCCCTAAGTGGAGGTAAAAATTTTGATGCCGATGCCGATGTTGTAAATTCGTGGGATAGAATAAAAATAAGAGCCGTTGATGGCAATCCTTCTTTTATGCCACAAGCCCCCAATGCCCAGTTAACTGCTATTGATAAACAAAAAATTGTTGATTGGGTTAATGCAGGCCACCGGATAACGGATTAAAAGCTAAAAATTTCTACATAAAAAAACCGGCGATTAATTTTCGTCGGTTTTTATTTAAGCTCAATAAAACATTTTTTTATCTAACTTTTAGCATTGGCCGTACCTGTTGTTTGGTACCATTTTGTAAACGGGCATAATATACACCGGTTGGTAAATGAGAACCGTCAAAATAAATTTCATCATTTGTAGCTGTTAAATAATCTTTCTCCAATAAATTTATTATAAGCCGGCCGGCTGTATCCATTATCTGTATCATAGTATGCCCGCCATCCGTATGAAATTTAATTTTTGTTTTATTGGTGAAAGGGTTTGGCGAATTGGTAAATAAATTAGTGCCCGCAGGAGTTGGAGCTGGTGGTGTAACCTTGCAGGTATTTCCTTTAACCAACGGAAGGTCCTGCAACTGGCCGTTAATATTTGGCGGAAATAAAGCCTGAATAGTTGCTTTAGGAAGACAGAACCATTTTTCGAGGATTGTTGAATAAATACTTCTGAAATCGTATTGCATCGGCACATTGTCGTTTACAGTTGCAACAGGCTGTATTGTTGGGTTATCGCCCAGCACTCCCCCATCAACAGGTTTGCCAAAAACAAAAAGTGGTGCTGCGGAACCATGGTCGGTGCCTACACTGCTATTGCTTTTTACTCTTCTTCCAAATTCGCTGAAAGTCATGCCTACAACACGGTCCTCAATTTCTAAAAATTTCAGATCATCCTGAAAAGCTTTTATGGCATCACTAACCCGGCCCAGTAAAGTTGCATGATTACCAACTGTTGTATCGGTTGTGGTTGTTTGAAGGCTATGGGTATCAAAACCGCCAAAACTTACCATATAAACTCTTGTTTTTAAACCGCCTTTAACCAAACGGGCAACAATTTTTAACTGATCGGCCAGACTGTTATTGGCAGGATAAAGGCCTTGTTGAGTAACTTTATTTGCAGCAGTTGTAATTGTAGTGCTGTATTGCTGCGTTTGTTTTGCTACCGAGCGTATATAACCTAATTCTTTTCCGGCTTTTGTTGCAGGCACGGGGTCGTTTGTACCATTTATTAATTGGTAAAAAGATGTGGCACTGGTTATACTCATGGCCATGTTTACACTGGGGCCCTGACTTGTTAAACTGGCAGTAGAGCCTATTTGTATTGCCAATGGATCGGGTGTATCATTATTTGGATAACCTGTTGGAAAGTTTGGATATTCATAATTTAAATAGCGACCAGCCCAACCCGTATATACTTCCTGGTTGCTGTTACTGGATGTCATCCAGATATCGGTTGCCCGGAAGTGCGAAAAATTGGGTTGCGGATATCCAACAGCCTGTACAATTTTTAATTTGGACTCATTATACATGGTTTGTAACCCGGTCATACTTGGGTGCAGCCCGGTATTACTATATCCATTTAGCTTTAAAATTTTGTTTTCGGGAATGGCAATATTTGTACGTGCAGCATTATATAAATTGTATGTACTTATGGGTATTACCATATTTAAACCATCATTACCGCCAGATAGCTGTATAATAACAAGTACATGATCGGTATCTGTTGCACCACCCATTAATGCCTTAACAAGGGGCGAATTTTCATTTAATGCTTTTACAGCGTAGCCACTTATTAAAGCAGGCAATGTAAGAGCAGCCGATTTTCCTAAAAATTCTCTACGTTTCATATAAAAAAATTTATACCAGAAATTATATTTTTCTTGATTTGTGATTAATCAATCGTGAATGTGGCCTGGATGACGAGACTCAACTCACAACTCACTTCTCACAACTCACACCAGTTAGCTTAATTGATATTCACTCAGGTTCATTATATACCTGAAAAAATCTCTGAGCCTTATATTTACAATATTAAAATTTGCAACTGTAGGGTTGGCTATATAAGCACTCCAGGCATTTGTCCAGTAATAATCGTACTGCTGGCCACTTAGCAGCATCTGCGTTTTCATCTGTTGTTTCACCTGCGGTGATAAACTCATCCTGTACAGATATTTTAATGCTTCGTCAATCAGATCATTTGGATTGCCCGGATTAGTGAGCGTTTTTGCATAGGCAACAAAATCAAACTGCATTCTGAATCCATTTCTCAAATATCCTGTTGCTGTCATAATATCAGTAAACTGATTTCTTTTTGGTAAAGAATCGGAGGTGATCCATATTTCATGAAAAAGCGGCTCCTGATAATACGCAGGCATACCGGCCACATTTGGGGGGTCGTGTAAATCTAAACCAGTGAGATACATGAATTGGTACAAAGTATTCCAATGTCCATAACTGGTATTCCAGTCGGATGAAATTGGCATACTTACATTATATTCTCTCATGGAACCTACCACAATATCAACGGGAGTTTTTATAATACAGCTCTGGTTAAGTACATCATAAAAATGTTCGCTTTTAAATAGTGCACTTAATACCGGTTTAATTTCATAATTATTACTGCGAAAAATATCTGCCAATGGGGTAATTACATTTGCTTCGGTGGCAGCATCAATTTCGTAATAAACAAACCAGCGGTAAAATTTACGAACAATAAATTTTGCCACTTCCGCCTGTGCAAAAATCATATTCAGCAAATCATTAAGTTCAATATCTCCGGCGGTAGCTCCGGTTCTGCCGGTTATTACTGTGTTATTATAAAACGATGAAAAAGTTTTTGTTACTGTACTGTGGCGGGCTGAGTTAAAAAAAGATTGATAGGTATTTAAATTTACCTGCCAACCTGTTAATACTTTGGCAGCTTCTTTTACATCTGCCTCGGTATATTTACTATCAGGCCCCTTGCCAACAGTAAATAATTCCTGTAATTCTCTTGCATAGTTTTCATCGGGTGCAGTTGCAGTGTTAAGGTATCCGTTTAAATAACGCAGCATGGCCATATCCAATGTTAAATCCTTAACCATTTGTTTATAATTACCCAGGCAATTTTGCCTGAGAATAGTTTGCTGTTTGTAAACTAAATTCGCAAAGCCTACTTCATTTGCTTCGTTTCCAAAATTATCTACCCACAAAAAAGTCATCTTTTCTCTTATGCTTCTATCCTGGTTAATCATCACACCGGTCCACCATTTTTTGTAGGAAGCCCTGCGCTGGGCCTGCACTGTACCATCATTGTTTATATCATTTACCCAGGTAGTTCCCTGTGCAATATTTGCATCGGGTGTGCCGGGCTGTGTTGACGTAGTGTATTCTTTAACCGGTGGTAAAGGGTTTGGTGCCGTAGGGTTAAGCAATTCATCTACAGCCTGGCTCATGGTAGCAGAAGCAAAATAATCCACATCGGCTTTTTTTGCGCCAAACATGGTTCTCTTTAAAAGATGAATAATTTCATTGGTTCCCCAGCGGCCTGTGTAAGGATTGATACCACTTAATGTACGTGCCGGAGATACTATTTGGCCAGTTTTTAATTTAGCAGGTGTCTTCCTTTGGGGTTTACCCGCTGTAAGAAAGTCTCTTCTGTCCATAGCAGTTTTTTTGGTGACTATGATATAATTTAGTTACGACTGAATTGCTTTAGTAAAGTTTAATTAGGGAAGGTATTTTTATATTGGATTACCTGCAAGCAAATAAACGCTGGCCTGGTATATTTATTTTATTGCCTTAAAGTTAAATAAATTATTGGATATTTTCAATAATTCCTGCAATACCCTGTCCGCCGCCAACGCAGGCGGTTACAATACCGTATTTTTTGTTTAACCTTTTCATATCGTTTGCAAGCTGTATGGTTAACTTACAACCAGTACAACCTAATGGATGGCCCAATGCAATGGCACCGCCGTTAATATTTACAATATCCGGGTTTAATTCCAAGGTTCTTATAACTGCTAATGCCTGAGAGGCAAAGGCTTCGTTCAATTCAAATAAATCAATTTGGCCAAGCGTCATACCGGCTTGTTTTAAAACTTTTGGCACTGCTTCAACCGGGCCCACACCCATAATGCGTGGATGCACACCTGCACTGGCACAATTCACCAAACGTGCAATGGGCTTCAATCCCAGCTCGTTCACCATCTTCTCTCCCATTACAATTACAAAAGCTGCACCATCGCTTGTTTGCGATGAGTTACCCGCTGTTACTGAACCACCCAAAGCAAAGGCGGGCTTTAATTTTGCCAAACCTTCCGGCGATGTATCGGCTCTTACACCTTCATCGGTATCAATTATATAATCACGCTTTTGTTTTTTGCCTTTGGCATCTAAATAAATTTCATTAACCGTAATGGGTAAAATGCCCGATTTAAAATATCCTTCTTTAATGGCATTGCCTGCCTTAACATGACTGTTATAACTGAAAGCATCCTGATCTTCTCTGCTTACATTGTATTCTTTAGCAACTGCTTCGGCAGTTAAACCCATACCCAAATAATAATCGGGTTCGCTTTCTGCAATGGTAAAAGACGGTACCACTTTCCAACCTGCTGTTGGCACCAGGCTCATACTTTCGGTACCGCCGGCAATAATACACTCGGCCATGCCGCTGCGTATTTTTGCGGTAGCCATGGCAATACTTTCCAATCCGCTGGCGCAATACCGGTTAATGGTAATGCCCGGCGCATGTATGCCAACTGCCCTTGCAGATATCATCCTGCCCACCTGTAAACCTTGCTCAGCCTCAGGTACAGCATTACCCACAATAACATCATCTACTCTTTTTACATCAAGCTGAGGCACGGTTGCCAGTAATCCTTTAATTACATCTACGGCCAAATCATCGGGCCTGTAAAAACGAAATCCGCCTTTTTTACTTTTAGTAATGGCTGTTCTGTATCCTGCAACTATGTATGCTTCCTGCATGTAAAAAAGTTTATTGTTTGTGGTTTTGGGTTTGTTGTTGGGTGCTTGCGGTTTTTGAAAAGCTTTTTTTAATCAAGAGCTTAACCACAAACAATAAACTACAAACCCCAAATTTAAAATGGTTGTTTATGCAACTTTCGATACCAAAGTTATAATTTCTCATTGAAAACAAAAAACTGAATACAGTAATGCCGATGTACTAGTTTTTTGTTCATTTACCTTTTACTATCGGCTTAATACCATCTAAGATTTCATCACTGGCCTTCAGCCAGTTTCATAAATCAAAATGGTATTACTTATTTTTGCGGCAATGTATAAAGTACTTCGTTCAATTTTATTTTTTTTTGATCCTGAATGGGTTCACTATTTTTCGATGAATGGGCTGAAGTTCCTGTGCAGCATTCCCGGCATAAAAAAGCAGGTAGCTTCAAGCTTCAAGCCTCAAAAAAATATACCACATTCGATATTCAATATTCAATTTCCAAACAGAGTTGGCCTGGGCGCCGGTTTTGATAAAAATGCCAGATATTTAAACGAACTGGAAGCACTTGGTTTTGGCTTTGTGGAAATTGGAACAGTAACTCCACTCCCGCAGGCAGGAAATGATAAACCCCGTTTATTCCGCCTGCCAAAAGATAAAGCACTCATTAACCGCATGGGTTTTAATAATGATGGCGTTAAAGTAGTTGCACAAAGATTAGCTTCCTGGAAAACGAGAAACGAGAAACAAAAAACAAGAAACGAGAAACGTCTCATCATCGGAGGCAACATTGGCAAAAACAAAATAACCCCCAACGAAGATGCCTGGCTTGATTATGAAAAATGCTTTCTGGCCTTACACGATTATGTAGATTATTTTGTAGTGAATGTAAGCAGCCCCAACACGCCAGGATTAAGAGCATTGCAGGAGAAAGATGCGTTGCATAAAATTCTCTCTCGATTAAAAATTAAAAATGAAGAATTAAAAATTAAAAAACCCATTTTATTAAAGATAGCACCTGATTTAAGTCTGCAACAGTTAGATGATGTAATTACCTTAGCACTCGAAATAAAATTAGACGGCCTTGTTGCAGCAAACACAACCATCAGCAGGCAGCAACTACAAACCACAAACCACAAACTACAAACCATTGGTGCAGGTGGTTTAAGCGGTTTGCCGGTGAAAGCAAGAAGCACAGAGATTGTAAAATACATTCATCAAAAAACAAACGGACAAATACCCATAATTGCAAGTGGTGGTATATTTACTGGAGCCGATGCAAAAGAAAAGTTAGATGCAGGCGCATCGCTGGTGCAGGTTTGGACCGGTTTTATTTATGAAGGGCCAGGCATTGTAAAAAATATTTGTGCCCATTTACAAAAAACATAAATACCTTGTAATTAATTTTTAATAAAAAAACAAAAACTATGAGCGAAGAAATTAAAAAAGAAGGCGAAGCAGCCATACCAGCTGAAAAAGGATTTTTAGATACAATAAAAGATAAGCTGGAAGATTTAAAAGACAAAGCAGAAGATGTTTGGGATAAAGTTGAAGACAAGGCCGAAGCCATTTGGGATAAGGTAGAAGATAAGGCAGAAGATGTTTGGGATGCAGCCAAAGAAAAAGCCGGCGATTTAAAAGATAAAATAGTTGACACTTTTGATGGTGACGATAAAAAACCAACAGAAGAAACAAAATAAAAAAATATGCTTTGCTTTAAAAAATCAGCTTTAACCAGGCTGATTTTTTTATTACAATCACTTGGCATTTTGTACTTTATATTTGCATTATGGAACATTTATTTACCTCAGAGAGTATCATCAGTTTTTTAATTCTGGTTGTACTGGAAGTAGTATTGGGCATTGATAACGTAATCTTTGTAAGCATCATACTAAACCGGCTTGAAAAAATCAAAGATCAGAAAAAGGCCCGCCGCATATGGATGATAACCGGTATCATTTCACGCAGCCTGTTATTAATGGGCCTTGGCTGGTTACTTACTCAAAAAGGGAAAGCCGTGTTTACCATTTTTGATAAAGGATTTGACCTTGCCAGTATTGTAATGCTGGCTGGTGGTTTATTCCTGATCTATAAATCGGTGATGGAGATACACCATAAACTGGAAGGAGAAGACCCAAATGCATCGAGCCAAAAAACAAAAAAAATAACTTTGGGCACGGCCATCGGGCAAATTATTTTAATTGATGCGGTGTTCTCTTTCGACAGCATTATCACTGCCGGTGGTACTGCAAAATATGTAGAGATTATGATTGCTGCTGTTGTAATTGCCATGACAGTGATGTTCCTGTTCAGTCCAAAAATATCAGCATTCATCCATAAACACCCTACTTTAAAAATGCTGGCCTTATCGTTTCTGGTAATGATTGGCCTAAGCCTGATTATGGAAGGATGGAATGCTGAAGCTGCACATGAACTTAAACTAAAAAATTATATTTATTTTGGAATGGCTTTTTCTTTTACTGTAGAACTGCTGAATATGATCATGCGCAAGCGTATGCACAAGAACAGGGTGGTTGAATTAAATGAACCGGTTTTGAAAAAAGAAGAAGAAGAATTTTTTGATGACGCAAAGTAATCTACTGCACTTTCATCTTGCAAAAAAAATTACTGTACAACCGAAATAATATAACTGATTGAAGGAGGATCAACAGGAGCTGCACTAACGTTCCGATACCGGATAGTAACATTTCCTGCCGAAGAAACCCTTGCCCAGGCAATAACAATACCTACCGGTAAATTAGCCGCAGGCGAAATACTTACAGCACCAGCGGTGCTAACATTGGCCACTGCTGTAACTACATCCAACTCGCCATTTGCAGCTACAGCGCTCACATCTATTGTTACTACGCTTTTAATAATTGCAGCATTTACAGTGCCCACGTTTCCTAATTTGAATGTACCATTGGCATCTAACATGGCCGCCGGTGTTGTTGTGCCAATACCTGTATTGCCATTCTTTGCAATCGTCATTCTGGTTAAAAAACCACCGGCAGCAAATGACAGGGAACTATCTGCATTAAAATTAATACCACTTCTGATATTGGTTAAATCTGTTCCGGAAATTATGGATGCACCTGATGTTGAAGGATTCATCAATTGAAAAAAATTACTGCCGGAGCTCTCAATTATTCCTGTAGCGGTTGTTAAATAAACAGCACTTGCAACATTACCCCTGCTAACATGCAGTTTACTTTGTGGCGAAGTATTACCAACGCCCAATAAACCAGGTATAAGAATATCACCGTCGTTTTTTACAGTCATCCTGTTACTAAAGCCCGGCGAATTAAATAAAATAGAACTATCAGGGTTGAAAAATATACTGCTTCTTGCATTGGTTAAATCTGTTCCGGAAAAAATGCCCGATGCATTTGGTGCCGGATTCATAAACTGCAAAAAACTGCTTGAAAAAGATTCCAATATCTGCAAAGCAGCAGGAAAATATAATGCCCCGGAAACTGTGCCGTTACTCACATGCAGTTTACTTTGTGGCGATGTATTGCCAATCCCCAGTAAACCAGGTATAAGAATATCGCCATCATTTTTTACCATCATTCTGTTACTAAACCCCGGCGAATTAAATAAAATAGAACTATCCGGATTAAAAAAAATACTGCTCCTGGCACTGGTTAATTCTGTACCAGAAAAAATGCCTGATACATTTGCAGATGGATTCATGAACTGAAAAAAACTTGTTGAATTGGATTCTAATACCTGCGCAGCAGAAGCATATACTGCACCTGCAGTAGTTCCGTTACTTACATGCAGCCTGCTTTGCGGGTTTGTGTTGCCAATGCCTACAAAGCCGGTTTTTGCAGCATATATCCTGGTGTTATTGCCGCCTGTTCTTATCATTACAGCACTATCGGCCGCAAAAACAATCCCGCTTTTAATTAAGGTAGATGCATTGCCTGCTAACATTCCGGTTTCATTCGCATCCGGACTTAATAATTGTATATAGTTTGATACATTATCTTCAAACAAACTGATTCGGTTGGAGGGTATGGTTAAAGTATTACCCGAACTTCCCCGGCTTACATGTAATGCTGCTTTTGGTTTTGTTGTACCGATGGCTACATTCACATTAGCAGTGGCACTGTTTACTCCATTTATACTTCCTAATACCATCGCATTACTTGTATCAACCTGCGTAAAAGCACCAATGGCTGCAGCATTTTGCAAACTATCCAAAGATGAATAAGCATTTCCTCCCAGGAATGTATTGTTATTTCCTATACGCAAAGTAACGCCTGCATTAAAGCCGCCTGCCGTATTAAAATTGCCTGTTTTCTTGTTGCCTAAAGATGCTGCTCCCACTGCAGTATTACCAACACCCGTTGTATCATTAACTAATGAAAATGCGCCAATTCCAACATTTTGTTCGCCAGTTAATATTTTATTCATTGCCTGGTAACCTATTGCAACACTGCCAAAACCACCGCCACCGTTCGAAACAAAATTCTGCAATGTAAATGCACCTACAGCAATATTACCAATTTGCGACTGGTGTTTTTTTAATGCCTTATAACCAATGGCGATGCTGTAATCGGAAGTTGCAGGAGATACAATACTCCCTATATCTGCCAATGCGCTGTCTCCAATGGCTATTGAATTCTGCATTGCTACAGGCTTTTGGATTCCTGTCCTGTCGCCAATTAAATAATTGCCTTTACTGATATCCCATTGTCCCATATATTGTCCGTTCTGTTTAAAC
>JAYURR010000238.1:0-7247 GCA_043756605.1 Chitinophagaceae bacterium | reverse complement strand
ATAGTTTCCAATTCTGTACGAAACCCAGCGGTTCCCTCGTGCCTCGGGATGACAGCAATGTGCAGCAAGGAAAATATCTTCAGCTATTATCACATCTTCTCCAGCATCTCCACCACGCCCTCTCTCTTCAGGATAAGGTATCCCAGCCTGTCGTTGCTGATGCCATCTTTTAACTGGTAAGGAAAATGGAGCTGGTCGTTGATGACCGATGTTTCAAAATATTTAAAATCAATATTGGGATGCTTCTTAAGCTCTTCTCCTATCTCGTACAAATGCGTAGAAAGTATAAAAAGTGAATTTCTCATTTTTAAGAACCCTTCAATGACCGTACTGCTGCACTTCATAGCATCCTGCACATTGGTGCCTTTAAAAAGTTCATCAATGAGTATGAGCCATTTTTTACCATCGCTTATTTTGGTGATGGTGGCTTTAATGCGCTGCACTTCGTTGTAAAAATAACTTTCGCCTTTGCTGATGTTATCTACCACGTTTATATTGCTGAGCATGCCATCAAACAAAGTAAGTTTCATTTGTTGTGCCGGTACGCCCATGCCAATATGTGCCAGAAACACAGCAGCACCAACAGATTTTATGAACGTGCTTTTACCGGCCATATTGGCACCGGTTAAAAAAAGGAAATTTGTTTTTTGGTTAAGCACTACATCATAAGCCACAGGCTGGTTCACCAGCAAATGAAACAAACCTTTTGCTTCAATAACCGGCTCTTCATTTTGCACAAATGCAGGAAACACCAAACCGAATTTTTGCACGGCATTGGCCATGCCGTGCCAGGCATCTATTTGTGCGTACAGCACCACCAGATCGAGCATATTGTGTTTGTAGCCGTAGCGTATAAAATGCGCCAGTTCCAGTTTTTGTGCGTTGGTAAGTTCTTCTGCCTTATTGGTTTTTGCAATAATTTTAAACTGATCTTTTGTAATTATTTTTTCAATTTCTGTTAGTATTTTTTGGAGCGGTGCCGGAATATTTTCACCGGCAAATAATTGCAATAGTTGCTGAAACCCTTTTATAAATTCAAAACAATGTTTGGCAGAGTAAGTTACCAATGCAAAGTCGGGACCATGCAATAACTTATAAGTATATGCTTCAATAGATGAGGGATGCGCCGGTATCAAACTGATTTGCGAATCGAAAAATTTTTCTACCACCATCACCGTTCCATTGCTGATGAGTTTTGGCCACTGGGTTTGTTTTTTTATAAAGAGTTGCAGGGTTTGCTGCACGGCAACAATTTGCTCCAGGGTTTTTAATGCCGTGCTGAAATTGATCTTCAACTGTTCGCTGCCATGCGCTGTGCTGCAAAGATCCAGTTTGCCAAAAACCGATTCATCTTCGCCACTATTGAACATTAAAAGATCGGCAAGTGTTGTTTTATCTATATCCATAGTACAATGTGGAATGTGGAATAGCGAATGGCGAATATGGTGCAGCTTTTTATATGTTAACATTCGACATTCAACATTCGATATTTGTAATTTTTTATTATCTATTGAAACTTAATCTTTGCCCTTTTGCTGATTCATCAAAGCTTCCATTATTGTAAACCAGGTTACCACTTACAAAAGTATTTTCTATAGATGCAGGAAATGTAAAATTCTCTAAAGGGCTCCATCCGCATTTGTATAAAATATTTTCTTTGGTTACGGTTGAGGGTTGATTGCTGTTAACTACCACCAGGTCGGCAAAGTATCCTTCCCGTATGTAGCCTCTGTTTTCAATCTGAAAACAATCAGCAACAGCATGGCTCATTTTTTCTGCAATTTTTTCTAAAGAAATTCTTCCCGCTTTATTATAATGCAGCATTAACAGCAAAGGATGCTGCACTAATGGTAAACCGGCATGAGCTTGCTCATAAGTCCCCTGCTTTTCTTCCCAAGTGTGCGGTGCATGATCGGTGGCAATAACATCCAGCCGGTCATCCAGCAAGGCTTTCCACAAAGCTTCTTTGTTGTGTGGGGCTTTTATGGCCGGGTTACATTTTATTTTATAGCCCAGTTGTTCGTAATCATCTGCCGTAAAATGCAGGTGATGCACACAAACTTCTGCAGTAATTCTTTTTTCTTTCAGCGGCATCATGTTTCCAAAAAGTTGTAATTCTTTTTCGGTGCTGATATGCAGTATGTGTAACCGGCTGCCATATTTTTGTGCAAATTTTATAGCAATTAAGGAAGATTCAAAACAGGCTTCTTCATCCCGTATCAACGGATGATCGGATGCAGACAATTCGCCTTTAGCAGTTTTTATTCTTTCGTAATTGGCTTTAATAATGCGTTCGTCTTCGCAATGCGTTGCAATCAGCATTTCACTTTCTCTAAAAACTTTATCCAAAGCATTGTGGCTATCAACCAGCATATTTCCGGTACTGGCGCCCATAAATATTTTTACGCCGCATACATCGTGTTTGTGGTTATTCATTTTTAAAACCTCATCCGCATTGTTATTGCTGGTGCCCATAAAAAACGAATAATTGGCCAGCGATGTGTTGGCTGCAATGTTGTATTTATCAAACAGCAATTGTGGCGTTAATGCATTAGGTATGGTATTGGGCATTTCCATAAAACTGGTTACACCCCCTGCAACCGCCGCCCGGCTTTCGGTGTAAATAGTGGCTTTATGGGTAAGGCCGGGTTCTCTAAAATGCACCTGGTCATCTATTACACCGGGAAAAAGATGCTTTCCATCTCCATTAACCTCAGCTACTTTATACTTTGTTTCAATTTGCCCTGCAATTTTTTCAATACGTTCGCCGTTTGTTAAAACATCCAGCGGCATTATTTTTCCTTCATTTACAACCTGTATGTTTTTAAAAAGGTATTTTTGCATAACTTGATTATTGATATCTGTTAAACTAAAATTATCTGATGCAATTTATTAAAAGCTTATTCAAACTGCTGTTTTTTATTTGTCCTGCTTTTGCAACAGCACAATCTACTTTTATAGCACCTGGTTCAAAAGATGTGCATTTTGTTGACCGCCTTGAAATTAAGCAGCAGAGGAACACCCATCTTAATTTTTCATCTGTACGCCCTTTTAACAGAAAATATATTGTAGAGCAGGTTGAGTTTATTGACAGTGCCAGGCTTGGCTATGCAGACTCTGCAACACACAAGGATAAATATTTTGAATGGAACAGCCAGGCACTTACCGACCTGGATGAATATAACATGACCAGTTTTTTAATGAACAACAGCGAATGGGTAACGGGGCCTAAAACAACATTTTTAAGCAAGCGGCCTTTTCTTAAAACATTTTATAAAACCAAACCAAATTTTTTAGAAGTAAAAACAAACAATTTTTTTCTGGCTGTTAATCCGGTGTTTCAATATGTGCAGGGTGTTGAGACCGGTTACAATAAATCAATCTATTTAAACAGCAAAGGCATTACTGCCCGTGGCACCATTGGCAAAAAAATTGGCTTTCATACCTATTTAACCGATAACCAGGAAAGGGCTCCGCAGTTTTATCAGCAAGTGGTAAGCACGTTAAGAGCAGTGCCCGGCGTAGGTTTTTACAAGCCTTTTAAAACAAGCGGCTACGATTATTTTGATGCCCGTGGTTATATAACTGTACGTGCCGGTAATGCCATTGATGTGCAGTTTGGTTACGATAAAAATTTTATTGGCAACGGTTACCGCAGTTTATTTTTGAGTGATTGGGGCAACAGTAATTTGTTTTTAAAACTCAACACCCGTATCTGGAAAATAAATTATCAGAACATATTTATGGAACTGATGCCGCAATTTAAAAAAAGCGGCGATACTTTACTCGACCGTAAATATGCAGCCATGCACCACCTGAGTATGAATGTTACCAAGTGGCTAAACATTGGTGTTTTTGAAGGCGTAATTTTTGGCCGCAAAAACCGTTTTGATTTTCAATACCTGAACCCGATTATTTTTTACAGGCATATTGAAGGCACTATTGGCAGCCCCGATAATGCGGTTGCCGGTTTTGACTTTAAAGCAAATATTGCACACAAAGCGCAACTGTACGGACAACTTTTGCTGGATGAATTTGTACTATCGGAAGTGAAAAAAAATAACGGAAGCTGGGTTAATAAATATGGAATTCAACTTGGTATAAAATATATTGATGCGTTTGGTGTGCCCAACCTGGATATACAATTAGAAGCAAACAGGGTGCGGCCGTTTACATACACACATAACGACACCATATCTAACTACACCCACTACAACCAGCCGCTGGCGCACCCGCTGGGTGCAAACTTTCAGGAGTTTTTAGGTATTGTGCGTTACCAGCCTGCACCCAAATGGCATGTGTATTTGCAGGGCATTTATTATTACAAAGGACTTGATAGTGCCGGTATAAATTTTGGCGGAAATGTTTTCAGGGATTATACCACCCGTACAAAAAACGATGGATTTAAAGTTGGTAGCGGCGATAAAGCAGCGGTTATGAATGCATATCTGCAGGTATCTTATGAAATAAGGGAGAATGTATTTTTTGAAGTATCAGGTTTGTACCGCAACTACAAAACAACCAACAACCCAACTGCTGCAACAACCACCATGTTTACCGGAGGCATAAGAATAAATATGTTTAACAGAAGGTACGATCTTTAATTACCATCTTCTTTTTACTCCACTGTTAACGAAAAGAAAACCGATCTGGAGTTAACCTGATCTATAGTACTTGAATATTTAAGATTTACATCTCTGCTGTGCAGATTACCAAGGCCCCAGCCCATTTTAATTTCGGGTGTTAAAACAAACATGGGAAAGTAAAAATGAAACCCCATGCCTACTTCCACAGCATAATCAAATTTTTTCAGTTTTACCTGTTCCTCTGCTTTACGTGCACCTGCATTAGATGCAAGATCGTACTCAACTTTACCTCCGGCAATCATATAGACTTTAAAATTGTTGATACGGTCGCTGCTGAATTTTATATGCAAAGGAATACTAAGTGAAATGGATTGAGTTTTTTTCTCCGTTATAGAATCTTCGCCAGCTGGCTTATCGGGATAATTTAGATTATACAAAAAATTTCGTTCGGTAAAAGTAAGGTTAACAGGATAAGTGCGCAGATCGAAATGATTACTGATCCTGAAATTAACAAGCCAGGCAAGACTTACACCGGTGCTGTTAACACTTTCTATAACTGTTATACTATCTAATGGCGGGTTTTGAATAGTTTGTAAAAATTTGGGGTGGTGCGTAAAAGCAAAGTGCGACCTGTTGGCGCCAAGTGTAATACCAAAGCGCACTCTTTTATCGTCATGATCTTCCTGGTTTAGATCTTCCCTTAATTGTGCAAAGCCAATTAATGGAAAAAGGAAAACAGTTATACCGATACCTATTATTTTTTTTGACCGCAATAAATACTGCATATTCCTAAGCTCAGTGGTTTAGTGTAAGTATTTGTATATCCCAGATTATCCAGAATATTAATAAAATTTTTTCCTTGTGGAAACTGCTGAATTGATTCGTCGAGATATTGGTATGCGTTGCGGTTTTTCGAGAATATTTTACCCACATTAGGGGTAATGATTTTCATGTAAAAATTATAAAACCCTTTTACAAAGGCCGATTTGGGTTTGCTGAATTCCAGCACAACCAGCTTGCCGCCGGGTTTTAAAACACGTAATATTTCAGATAATCCTTTTTCCAGATTCTCAAAATTGCGTACTCCAAAAGCCACGGTTACTGCATCAAACGATTCGTTTTTAAAATTTATTGTTTCGCAATCGCCATTTAACAGTTCAATCGTTTTTTCAAGCCCGGCTTTCTGTATCTTTTTTCGGCCCAATTCTAGCATACCGTCGCTGATATCTATGCCGGTAATTTTCTCAGGCTTTAATATAGCAGATGCCATAATGGCCACATCTGCTGTACCGGTTGCCACATCCAAAATTGTTTTGGGCTTTACTGAAAGCAATTGCTTAATGGCTTTTTTTCTCCACCTTATATCAATACCGGCACTTAAAAACCGGTTTAAAAAATCGTAGCGAAAAGCTATATCATTAAACATACCGGCAACCTGTTGTTTTTTACCAAGCTGCGAATCTTTATATGGTACAACCGTATCGTGTGCGTAATCTGCCATGGGCAGCAAAGATACGGTGCAATGGGGAATAAGGATTTAGGAATTGGGAATTAGCCGTTAGAAATAGGTTAAAATAGTTTTCTACTTCATGACTAATGACCAATGACCGCTGACTAACAGCCAATAACTAATTACCTGTAACTGGTAACCAGTATCTTTGCCAAATGCAAATTAAATCAGCAAAGTACGTTATCAGCAGCCCCGATTATGAAAAATGCCCCTTACCCGACCGCCCCGAGTATGCTTTTATTGGCCGCAGTAATGTGGGTAAATCATCCTTAATAAACATGCTTTGCGATAATGATAAACTTGCAAAAACCTCCGGATCACCGGGTAAAACGCAGTTGCTGAATCATTTTGAAATTTCATCGGCAGCCACACCAAAGGCAAACCAAACGGCACCGGCTTCTGGCGCTGCAAAAAGAACCATGTGGTACCTGGTTGATTTACCCGGTTATGGTTTTGCCAAAGTGAGCATTAAAAGCCGCAACCGCTGGGAGCAGATGATTGAAAATTATTTACGTAAAAGAGAAAACCTTACCCTGGTTTTTGTGTTGATTGATGCCAGGCATACACCCCAAAAAATTGACCTGGAATTTTTGGTACAGTTAAGAACCTGGAGTGTTCCCTTTTGCCTGATTTTTACAAAAAGCGATAAAGAAAACCAAAGCACGGTTAGTAAAAATGTAAAATCTTTTTTGCAGGCCATGAAAAAAGACTGGCAGTTTTTACCACAGCATTTTGTAACCAGTGCTGTAAAAAAAACGGGTAAGGATAAAATTCTTTCTTTTATTGAGGAGACGAATAAGAGTCTGGCGGAAAAAGGATAGTCAGAAAATTTGAGAGTAAGAGCCATAGCCTGTGTTACTACAACACATGCAAAAGAGAAAAATTTTCTCTAAATTAATTTACTACCTTATTGGCACAACTGCTGCTGGCAAAGGCTTCGGGCTTGGCCTTAAAGGCAAAACCCATTCCCAAAATGTAGCCCATGGCTTCCCGTAAGGCTTCATTACTTTTAAACTGCGGGTTGGTGTTGATGTCGGCATGCACTTCCATATCCACATCGTACAGGGTGAACAGGTCGCAAAGTTCATACGCAATCTCAATACTTTTTGCCACTTCAACCAGCATCCTTTCTTTAATGCTGTATTTAAGCA
>JAYURR010000237.1:0-2624 GCA_043756605.1 Chitinophagaceae bacterium | reverse complement strand
CCAGTTTATCTATATGCTCAACCGTGTGTGTTACAGCGTGGTGTTCAATGGGCGAAGTAATGATATGCCTGCAGCCCAAATCACGTATGGCGCAGGAAATTGCTGTGTTGCTGCTCTCGGTACCGCCGCTGGTAAAAAATATTTCGGCAGGGTGTGCGTTTAAAATTTTTGCAACAGTTTTACGGGCTGTTTCAATGGCCATGCGGCTCTCACGCCCATAAGAATAAATGGAAGATGGATTACCAAACTTTTCGGTTAAGTAAGGCATCATGGTTTCCAGCACCTGTGAATCAAGTGCGGTGGTGGCGGCGTTGTCGAAGTAAATTCTTTGCATAGTTAATTGTTAATTGTGAAAAGTTAATCGTTGGCCGCTCACGAATGCTGCAGCCTATTAACGATTAACCATTAACCTTTCTACATCATCTTCCCAATATCCTGCATCAAACGTTTTGCAATATTATCTGCTGTTGTTTCAAAATTACTTTCGGCATAAATACGAATGATGGGCTCGGTATTGCTGGTGCGTAAATGTACCCAGTCGTTATCAAACTCAATCTTTAAACCATCTTCTGCATTTATCGGATGGTTCTTATACAGGTCTTTGATATTTTTAAAAATAGTTTTTATATCGGTGCCATTACTCAGCTCAATTTTATTTTTGCTTATGAAATAATCGGGATAGGTATTGCGCAACTGCCTGATGGTTTTTTTGCTTTTAGCAAGATGTGTTAAAAATAATGCAATGCCAATCAATGCGTCACGGCCGTAATGCAGGTCGGGAACAATAATGCCGCCATTGCCTTCGCCACCAATTACTGCATTTACGGCTTTCATTTTATTTACTACGTTCACTTCGCCAACCATGCTGGGAAAATATTCGCCACCATGTTTTATTGTTACATCTTTTAATGCCTTTGTTGATGACATGTTGGAAACAGTATTTCCTTTTCTTTTGCTCAGCACATAATCGGCCACAGCAACCAAAGTATATTCTTCGCCAAACATGCTACCATCTTCGCAAACAAAACAAAGGCGGTCAACATCTGGGTCAACTGCAATACCCAGGCTGGCATTTTGAGTAACTACCGCACTGCTTAATTCGGTTAAATGCTCTGGCAAAGGCTCGGGATTGTGTGCAAAATTTCCATTCACTTCTGCGTTAAGCACAACAATATCTTTTACACCCAATGCTTTTAATAAGGCTGGTACCGCAGTGGCGCCGGTACTGTTCACAGCATCAACCACAATTTTAAAATTCTGTTTTTTTATTGCTGCGGCATCTACCAATTCGTATGCCAGCACTGCATCAATATGTTTTTGTAATAAACTTTCATCTTTACGATATGTACCCAGTTTATCTACTTTGGCAAAATTAAAATCTTCATTTTCCGCTGCTGTTAAAATCAATTTGCCTTCATCGCCGCTAATGAATTCGCCTTTGCTATTCAGCAGCTTTAAAGCATTCCATTCTTTGGGATTATGGCTGGCAGTAAGAATGATACCACCTGCTGCTTCTTCAAATGTAACGGCCATTTCAACTGTTGGTGTGGTGCTTAAACCAAGGTCAACCACATCAAGCCCAAGGCCTATTAATGTATTAACCACTAAGTTGCTTACCATTTCGCCGCTTATGCGTCCATCACGGCCAATAACTATTTTTGTGTTGCTGCCTTGTTGTAATATCCAGCTACCGTATGCTGCTGCAAACTTCACAATATCAACAGGGGTAAGGTTATCATTGGTTTTTCCGCCGATGGTGCCTCTAATGCCGGAAATACTCTTTATCAGTGCCATTCTAAATCTTTTTAGGGATAGCAAAGATAAGAAAAGTGAGGTAGTTAATGGTTAATGGTTAATAGTTGAAGAACTTTATACAATTTATTGAGCCTACCCATTAACCATTAACTATTAACTTTGCCTACATGCAACAAACCTGGTTCAAAGATTGGTTCAACTCACCATATTATCATCAACTGTATTTTAATAGGGATGACAGAGAGGCTGAAGTATTTATTGATAAGCTGATCAATTACCTGAAACCTGCGCCGGGAAGTTGTATGCTGGATGTTGCCTGTGGTAAAGGCAGACATTCTATTCAATTAGCCAATAAAGGATTTGATGTTGCCGGAATAGACCTGAGCGATGATAGTATTAATGAAGCATTACAATTTCAAACCGACAGCCTTCATTTTTACAAGCACGATATGCGTTTGCCTTTCTGGATAAATTATTTTGACTACGCTTTTAACTTCTTTACCAGCTTTGGTTATTTTAATACCCGCCGTGAACATGATAATGCCATACGCACCATTGCACAATCAATAAAAAAGAACGGCATATTTGTAATGGATTTTTTGAATGTACATTATGCCGAAGACCACCTGGTACATAAATCTGAAAAGGAAATTGACGGCATCAATTTTCACATCACCAAATGGTATGACGAAACACATTTTTATAAAAAAATAATTGTGGAAGATGAAGCCCTGCGTGAGCCTTTGATTTATACCGAAAAAGTGGCTAAATTTTCTTTAGGCGATTTTACAGAAATGTTTGCCTACCAGGGTTTGCAGATGCAGGAAGTGTTTGGTGATTATGGTTTTGGTAATTATGATGTAAAAAAA
>JAYURR010000236.1:0-7277 GCA_043756605.1 Chitinophagaceae bacterium | reverse complement strand
CCAGCTTCTTTTTTAGCTTTATATTCAGCTTTTAACTGCGTTTGTTTTGCTTTTTGCTCAGCAGTTAACAAACCATCCATCTTTGTTTTTCTTTCTTTTTGAATGGCCGCTTTTCTGCCACGCATTTCTTTTACTGTAATGCTTTCATTTTTGTTAAGCTCCTGCATTTTTTTGCGGCTGTCTTCATTAATTGTTTTAGCCTGGGCTTTTTGAGCATCTGTAAAATTCAGTTCTTTGGCCATCATGCCTTTTTGATGATGTTTACCATGTCCTTTCTTGCCCATCTTATCCTGGGCAGTTACACTAATTGTTAAAGCCAAAAAGGCTATCAGGGTAATCAATACTTTTTTCATGTCTTTTTATTTTATTGTTTAAATATAGACCGGGCTTTATTACTGAAGTTTAAATGAAAATGTTAAAGAAAAGCTGTTCTTATAAATCAAAGGGTTATTTACGGAATCCAATTACCGTTTTTTCACGGTTACGATGCTGTTATTAAAAATTCATTTTTGTATAAGCTTTATTACTTTACTAAAAATTAAAAACAGCCTCATGAAAAAAACATTCAGTTTAAAATTTGCCTTAATTACAGCCGCTTTACTTTTTACTGTATTTGCCTGCGAAAAACCTACGGAAGATCTTACAGGTGGAAGTGGTGGCAGTGGTGGTGGTAGCGGCGGAGGAGGAGGAGCAACACCTACGGTAACAAACCCTGATACCTATTTTATTGATGAGTACCGAACTTTTTCTGCTTTGGGCGGAAGTTGGACTCAGCAGTTTACGGTTTCGGTAACCACCAGTTTTGTACTGCGTGCTGCCAGCACATTTTCTTGCGATTTTGCTGTTTTTAGTGCTGCCCAGCTTAATAATTTTAATAACAACCAGCCTTTTACAGCTTTTGTGGTTATGGATAATCAATACGGAACTTCATATGTCACCTTAGCACCGGGTACTTATTATGCAGGGGTTCGTAACCAGTCAAACAGCGCAAACAGTGCCCGAATTGAACTTGATAAAACCGTTACACTACCCGCATCTGATAAAGCAACTTTTATTGATAATTATTTTTCGGCAGCACGAACAATTGCTAAAAACGGCGGAAAATTATGGCAACCCTTTACCTTACAGCAAGGCTATCGTTATTTTACCGATGGGTGTAACAGTGGTAATATAGAATGGTGGATTGTTACCGAAACTGAAATGACCAAGTTTATTAATGGTCAGACTTTTCAATATTATGCGGATTATCATAGCACCAGCTCTGCCGATCCGGGTTCTCACGAAATTAAACTACCTCCGGGCAACTATGCCTATATCTTTAAAAACAGCAGCACTGCAAATAATGAAGCTGTAACGTATGTGTGTGAAAGGTGGAGGGTAAATTAGTAATCAATCTTAAAAAAAAATTCCTGAAAAGAAGCTGTAATTTAATTGCAGCTTCTTCTTAGTTTTTATTAGCCAATTGCCCGCAGGCCGCATCTATATCTTTGCCACGGCTGCGGCGTACCCGTACATTAACCCGGTTTTTTGCAAGATGATCTGTAAACGCCTGGGTGGTGTCTTCATCCGATTTTAAATAGGGAATGCCGGTAACAGGATTAAACTCAATTACATTCACCAGATGAGTAGGTATTTTGCGGTAAACTTTTACTAATTCTTCCGCATCTTCAATAGTATCATTCACTCCTTTTAAAAGAACATATTCTAAAGTAATATCGTTTTTGGTTTGCTCATAAAAATAATTGAGTGCATCTATCAATGCAGCAATATTGTTGCTTTCATTAATGGCCATTATGGTATTGCGCTTTTCATCGTTAGCGGCATGTAATGAGAGTGCCAGGTTAAATTTTACTTTATCATCTCCCAATTGTCTTATCATTTTTGCAACCCCTGCGGTAGAAACTGTAATTCTTTTTGGGCTCATGGCCATGCTGTCGCTGGCAGTAATTCTTTCAACCGATTTTAAAACATTGTTGTAATTCAGTAATGGTTCGCCCATACCCATGTACACAATATTGGTAATGCCGGTGCCGTACATTTTCAAACTTTGCTCATTTAATATAGCTACCTGGTCGTAAATTTCATCAAAATGCAGGTTGCGCTTACGATCCATTAAACCGGTTGCACAAAATTTGCACGCAAGGCTGCAACCAATTTGAGAAGATACGCAGGCCGTATTTCTTTTTTCGGTAGGGATTATTACGCCTTCCAGCAAATGCCCGTCAAATGTTTTAAACCTCGATTTTAAAGTGCCATCACTGCTGTGTTGCGTTGCATCCACCGTGATGGTATTTAATTCAAAATTTTCAGCCAGCTTTTTACGCAGATCAAGCGATAAATTACTCATATCATCAAAACTGCGGGCATTTTTTTTCCAAAGCCATTCATAAGTTTGTATGGCTCTGAATTTTTTATCTCCAATTGATTCAAAATATTCTTTTAACTCCGGTAGCGTTAGTGTACGTATTTTTTTTATTGCTGACATGAGGCAAAGGTACTGCTGGCAAGGCTATTTTCGGTATTTAAATACATTCTACAAATTGTAAAGGAAGTTTGGCGGTAAATTTGTAGTTTTCATAAATAAAAATGTACCATGCTAAAAAATAATTTATTGCTATTGCTGATAATCATTTTTTCAGGCTTTTGCAGCCAGTGCAGTTCAAGCGTGCAGGTAAATGGAAATGATGAAACAAATAAAGATTCTGTTAAAACAATTTTATCAGGATTAAATATTCCATGGGAAATTTTATGGGGTAAAGATGACCATATCTGGATGACAGAACGCAAAGGAAAAATCAGTAAAATTAACCCTGCAACGGGCAAAATTATTTTTTCGGCTTCCATAGCCGGAGTTGAAAGCAATAACGAAGGCGGTTTATTAGGCATGGTGCAGCATCCCGGCTTTTTAAGCAATGGATTATTTTATGTGGTGTATAATTATGATGCCGGTGCCGGGTATAAAGAAAAAATGGTGCAGATGAAATTTGAGAATGGAACCATTACACCCGTAAAAACATTGATTGAAAATATACCGGCAGCGAGTATTCACAATGGTAGCCGGCTTTGGATAAGTAGTGATGCAACACCCTATATTTTTATGACAACCGGTGATGCAGCCAACCAGCCCAATGCCCAAAGTACCAGTTCAGTATCAGGAAAAGTTTTGCGTTTTAATTTAGATGGAAGTTTTCCGGCTGATAATCCTTTTTCCAACTCCGCAGTTTGGAGTTATGGGCATCGCAACCAGCAGGGATTAGTGTTAGCAAACGGAATTATATATGCAAGCGAACATGGCCCCAATATGGAAGATGAAGTAAACATCATTGAAAAAAAACGCAATTACGGCTGGCCAACTGTGAATGGACCCTGTGATGAAAATGCAGAAAAAACATTTTGCACCGCCAACAATGTAAAAGAACCCATCTGGAGCAGCGGCAGCAACACCATTGCTGTTTGCGGATTGGAATATTATAACAGCAGCCGCATACCAGAATGGAAAAACTGTTTGCTGATGTGTACTTTAAAAGATGCCAGCCTGCATGTGCTTACTTTAAGCAGCGATGGCCTTTCGGTTGTTAAACAACAAACGTTATTTAAAAATAGGTTTGGAAGGATACGTGATATTTGTATTTCACCGGCAGGAAAGGTTTATCTGTGTACCAGCAATGGAGGCAATAGCGATGTGTTGGTGGAGATATCTAAACTGTAATCATATATTTGCTTAGGAAAAGTTGAATAAAGATATGCTGCACAAGAGTGCGACGCCAATGAAGCTCAATAGAAATTCAAAAGCCAGGCTCATAAAAAAAATAAAATGGAACCAGTTTACATAATTGATTCAGTAAGAACACCTATTGGAAAATTTGGCGGCGCTTTAAGTGGCGTAAGGCCCGATGATTTATTAGCGCATGTAATTAGTGTGCTGGTGAAAAGAAATGTGGGTGTGGATGTAAATGCCATTGAGGATGTGATTGCCGGTGCTGCCAATCAAAGCGGCGAAGATAACCGCAATGTGGCCCGTATGGCGGCTTTGCTGGCTGGTTTGCCGCACACAGTTGCAGGCAATACCGTAAACCGTTTATGTGCCAGCGGACTGCAGGCTATTATGGATTGTGCCCGGGCAATTGGCTGCGGCGATGGCGAACTGATGATTGCCTGCGGTGTGGAAAGTATGAGCAGGGCGCCTTATGTAATGCCAAAAAGTACAACAGCTTTTGGGCGTGAGCAACAGATTGTTGACACCACTTTAGGCTGGCGTTTTGTAAATAAAAAACTAACTGAATTATACTACCCTTATACCATGGGCGAAACTGCAGAGAATGTTGCCAAACGCTGGAACATAAGCCGCCATGCGCAGGATGAATTTGCATTTGCCAGTCAGCAGAAATATGAAAAAGCCTTTGCCGAAAATAAATTTGCCGATGAAATAACACCCATGCAGGTTCAAATTGGTAAAGATGTTTTTGATTTTGAAAAAGATGAACACCCACGTTTATCGAACCTGGATAAACTGGCGCAATTAAAACCGGCTTTTGCAAAAGATGGTACTGTTACTGCCGGTAACAGCAGTGGCATTAATGATGGTGCTGCGGCAATGTTACTGGCAAGCGAAGCCGCCGTAACAAAATATGGTTTACAGCCCATGGCAAAAATTGTAAGCATGGCAGTGGCTGGTGTTGATCCGGCAATTATGGGCATTGGCCCTGTGCCTGCAACCCGTAAAGCTTTGCTAAGAGCGGGTTTAGAAATTGCAGACTTAGATTTAATTGAATTGAACGAAGCTTTTGCATCGCAATCAATTGCTTGTATTCATGATCTGGGACTTGACCTGGAAAAAGTAAATGTAAATGGTGGTGCCATTGCATTGGGGCATCCGTTGGGTTGCAGCGGTGTACGGATTTCTACCACTTTATTACACGAAATGAAAAGGCGCAAAGCGAAATATGGCCTGGCTACTATGTGTGTGGGCGTTGGGCAGGGCTCGGCAATTATTTACGAGGGCTTATAATGATTTTTTTTTGAGCTGTCAGGCTGAGCTTGTCGAAGCCGATGGGACTTTGAGCAACCCGCCTTCGACAAGCTCAGGCTGACAGTTTTTTTTTAATGCCATTAAATTTTCTTAAGATAATCAGCCAGCTTTTCAATAGCCACAATTTCCTGAGTGCCGGTTGATAAATTTTTAACCCCACAATTTTTTTCTTCCATTTCTTTACTGCCGATGATAATTACAAAAGGAATATTTTTCTTTTCGGCGTAGTTAAATTGTTTGTTGATTTTACTGGCTTCGTGGTACAGTTCGCAGGCAATGCCGCTGCTGCGTAATTGCTGCATAATGCCAAAGGCAAAGCGGCTTTCAGCTTCGCCCATATTAAAGAACAGGGCTTTGGTGCTAACCTGCACATCGGCAGGAAATAAATTCATTTCTTCCAGCACATCATAAATTCTATCTACACCAAAACTAATACCCACACCGGGGATGTTTGGTACACCAAATAAACCGGTGAGGTCGTCATATCGGCCACCACCGCCAATACTGCCCATTTTCACTTCTGCTGGAGCCTTTGCTTCAAAAATAATTCCGGTGTAATAATTTAATCCTCTTGCCAAAGTAAAATCAATGCTGAGGTTTGTGTTTTTTGTTTGTTCAAAAACAAATTCCACTTCTTCAATTCCTTGTTTGCCTATTTCACTTGAGCCAATCAATGATTTTATTTGCGTAAGTTTTTCGTCATTGTTGCCGGTAATGTTCAGATAACTTTCAATGATTGTTATTTGCTCATCTTTTAAACTACGTTCCTGTAATTCTTCCTTTACTTTTTCTAAACCAATCTTATCTAATTTATCAATTGCAATGGTAATGTCAATCATTTTATCGGCACCGCCACATAACTCGGCAAGGGCAACTAATATTTTGCGACTGTTGATTTTCAATTCGTATTTCTTCAGTCCAAGCTTAATAAAAACTTCGTGATAAATATTGGCAAGTTCAACTTCGTTCAATAAAGATAGACTACCAACCACATCAGCATCGCATTGCGTAAACTCACGGTAGCGGCCTTTTTGAGGCCTGTCGGCACGCCAAACCGGTTGTATCTGGTAACGGCGAAAAGGAAAAGTAAGTTTAGTATGGTTCATCGCCACGTACCGGGCAAATGGAATAGTAAGATCATATTTTAAAGCACGTTCAGTAATATCGCTGCTGCTTTTGCCTTCCAGTAATTTTTCAAAACCGGCTTTTGATTTTTCGATATTTTTTTCGTTGTTGATGCCGTTGTTTAAAATTTTAAATATCAGTTTATCACCTTCCTCCCCATATTTACCCATCAGCGTTTCTAAATTTTCCATCGCCGGTGTTTCCAACGGTTGAAAACTGTAGAGTTCAAAAATATTTCTTATCGTAGAGAAAATATAGTTTCTCTTTTGTACAACTTCTGCCGAAAAATCACGTGTGCCCTGCGGTATGGATGCTTTATTACTCATGTCTGATTGTGAATGGTGAATCGTGAATTATTTTGTTGTGTACTTTTTTATAATGCTGTCGCAATTTCTACCAATTATTTCAAATACTTCGTGGTAGTCTTTTTCGGGTCCGCTCCATGGGTCTGGCACATCTCTTTCTTCTCCCGGATAGCTTGCTTCTAAAAACAAACTTAGTTTATTTGTATCAAAATTATTTTTAGCAATCCGCTGGATATCATCCAACACATCAGCCGCCATGGCATAAATTAAATCATAGTTTTCAAAATCTTCGGCAATAAATCTTCTGCTTCGCTGGTTGCATATGTTGATGCCTTTTTGTTTACCAACTTTTATGCTTAACTCATGTGGAGGCTCGCCGGTATGGTATCCGTTTGTACCTGCGCTATCTACCTGCCAGTTTAATCCGGCTTCTAATGCTTTAGCCTGTAAAATCCCTTCGGCCAGCGGACTGCGGCAAATATTGCCCAGGCATACCATTAAAATTTTCATACGGCAAAGATAATTGGCAACTGGCAATAACCAATTGGCAATAAGCAATTGGAAATATGCAATTAAGAAGTTTATTCAAGTTTACACCGCCCTTTTGTCAATTGCTTATTGGTTCATTACCTATTGCCAATTGTGCATTGCCCATTGCTTTATGGAATCTGCAAACAATCTCATCTTACTACTGAACACGGCGCCGGTTTTGATTTTCCTTTTTCATTTCAAAACCAAAAATCATGAACAGCAATACTATTCTGAAAGCAGATATCCTTGATATCATTTTCGAAAAACGTAACAAATTATATGGTGCA
>JAYURR010000235.1:0-7375 GCA_043756605.1 Chitinophagaceae bacterium | reverse complement strand
CTTACCACTTTTTCCGTTTCTTCCCTACATTAAATATTCTTGAAAGATTGAACCCAAAACGGATATCGCCTTTAAAAAATTTGCCGGTGGTTTGTGTAAGATATCCTTTCTCATTCATGCCGGTTGCGTTGGAGAAGTGAAGCTGAAACACGTGCCCGCCGGTTTCAATATCTACACCAAGGGATAAAGGATTGGTTATGGCATTATCCAATTGCCCGAAAGCATGGTGGTAATCAACCATTAATGCAATGCGCTTACTCACTTTATATCTAAGGCCGCCGCCCAAGCCAAAAATTGTATTGTCGTCTGTTGGGTTTAAGGTAGAATTATTATGTACCAGTAACGGACTTAACTGCATAGAAAAATTTGAATTGAATTTACGCCCAGCAATAAGTTGCACATAATAAGATGACCGGTCGCCGAATGTTGGCTTTACTGTTGCAAAAGATTCCTGTGTTGTTACAATATACCCCGTAGCAATCAACAGCGAAACCGGTATTTGTTTGTCGCCTTTTGTCTGTTGCAGAATTCTGGCTTTTACAAATATATCCAGGTCTTTTAATATGGTACTTCTGCCCACGCCAACCATTAGTTTGTCATTTATCCCATAATCAAAACTCATGCGCATACTGGCAAAGTCTAATCCAAATAAATCTTTAAAACCATTTTTAAAAACCCCAAAGCGGTGCATGATCCTGAAGTCGAGCTCACCTTTATGCAGCATTTCGGTTGAGTGGGCATTAATTACCCTGGTAGATTTAAAAGTGCCTGTAACTTTTTCAACAACTTTTTTATCTTCTAAATTACTTAAAAGACTTGTTGAATCCTGAGCCATTAACTGGCAAAAAGAGATAGCGGTAATAAAGAGGAGTATAATTTTTTTCATAAGTTTATTTCATTTCCTGTAGTGATGGAATAGTAATGGTAACCTTTATTTGTTTACTGATATTATTGGCTACTACTGCTGGTATTTTTATGTTATAATCACTCAGCAGTACTGTAAATGCACTGGCAGCGCTTATTACCTGGTTTTTTACCACTATGGTTGCTGTTACTTTAATTAATTTTGTAACCCCGTGCATTGTTAAATTACCGGTTACCTGTAGTGTTTGAGTAGTATTGTTGGCAAACGTTACTTGGGTATCAGTTTTATCAAATGTACCTTTAAAAACAGCTTTGGGATATTTATCACTTTCAAGATAATTTTCGTTAAAGTGTTCCTGCATCAGCGCTTTCTCAAATTCAAAACCCTTTATCAGAACAGCAAATTCTATTTTATTATTTTCTGCATCAATAACTGCCAGCACTTTTTTATTTATTGCTTCTATTTTTTCAATACTGGTATTGGAGTAAAAGGATATGATACCCGATTTGGTGAATACCTTTTTTTGTGCTATACCGGCCAAGGAAAATGCCGTAAAAAATAGAAAAATGAAAATATTTTTAAGCATTTGCTGATAAATTTTATTGATATTATTTTACAATTACACAGCGGTTGAGTTCCACATCCATCAGGTAGCCGGTGCAAATACCTTTTAGTTTTACTACATCTCCCAATAAAATTTTTTTAGCTGCGGTTGTCTCTTTTTTTTCAATTAAACAGCTAATTCTTCCTGTCTGCAAAGTATCTCCACAAAAAATAGTTAATAAGGTATCCTGATGGTTTTCAATTTCAACAACACTGCCGGTTATCTCAATTACTTTACCCAGGTATTTTTTATTGGCCGAATCCTCATAATTGCTGTATAAAGCATATAAATCAGATGCTGCGATGCGTTCAACAGCATCTGATTTAGTTAGGTCTGCAGGTTTTCTTGCAAACTCATTGTAAAAATAAATGTTTAGCACTACAACAGTAACAACAACTGCAGCCAGCATGTAAAGCCTGTTATTTTTTGAAAAAAAAGCCACTTGAATTAATTATTGTGTTTTCCACCTGCATTCAGCCAATCAACAATTTTTTGTTTATCAGCAGCAGATAATGGCGGGCCGCTTGGAGGCATTTGCGATGGGTTGGCATCAACTGCCCTGGCTTTTATTCTCAATCCCTGTCCAACAATGGTACAGTCATCGGCAAAATTCAAACCGTTTTGCGGTGTTGGTAAACTATGGCAACCAGCAGTGGCACAATTGGTAGCCAACACAGCTTTTACAGCATTAAATAACGGCCCTGCCGGTGCCTGGCTAACAGTAGCACTACCGGTTATTAAACAACTGTTTAAATCTCTTACACCATAAGTAAAATTACCAGTTGCCAATGCACTGAATATATTTGAAGTTTGAAAAGTACCACCATTTAAGTTATACATAAAACCTGTACTGCCCGATGCTGTTATGGTAATGCTGCCTGTATTGCTTTCGCATTTAATGGTATTGCCTGTTGCTGTGGTTGCCGTAATTGTAGGGCATGTAGCACCAACAATTGTACTAACCGATGCACTTAAACATCCATTGGCATCTTTTGCAACAACCGCATAAGTACCCACCCCCAGGTTTGTAAAACTGCCAGTTGCCTGAAAAGTTGCACCGCCATCTTTACTATATGTATGCGGTGTTGCGCCACCAGTAGCAGCCGCCAATATACTGCCATTGGTTGCAGTTGGGCCAGATGTGTTGGTTGGTGTAGTGGTTAAATTTATGGTAGGGCAGGAGGCTGCCGTTACGCTGAATGCATTGGATCCGGTACAACCGTTTACATCTTTTGCAATTATGGTATAACTGCCCACAGCCAGGTTTATAAAAGTGCCACTTGCCTGAAAAGCGCCGCCGTTAATGCTATAAGTAAAACCGGTACTGCCTGCACCTATTGCTGCAATAGCGCCGTTGGTTGCAGCAGGTGTGGTGGTTTGTGTAATGGTTGCTGTTAAAGTAATAGAAGGACATGGAGTTGCCGTAACCGAAAAAGTTTGAGTGCCCGAGCAGCCATTTGCATCTTTTGCAGTAACTGAATAACTGCCAACAGCCAGACCGCTGAACGTACCTGAAGACTGAGCTGCACCACCATTTAAACTAAACGTAAAACCGGTACTGCCCGAAGCTGTAGCGGTAATAGCACCATTGGTTGCTGCCGGGGTTGATGTTGGTGTTGTTGTACCTGTTACAACAATTGTTACACCAGCACATGGGTTGGTGGCTGGTGGCGGAGTACTGCTTTTACCGCAACCTGTATATAAAAAAATAAAGCATAAAGAAAAAACGGAAATGATTTTGTACATCTTTTTCATAAACATTAATTTTTATGAGAACGTTATCAAATTTAAAAAGGTTGCCTGTTATATTAATTTTTAAATGGAAAATATTTTAAACCAACCTGTAAACCTATTGTAAAAATTTTTACCCTTCCCTCACCAACGCCCTTCAGTGGTATATTAACAACTGGGGCAGCCTGTAAGTAAAATTTACGGCCTATTTGTTTTTCCATACCCAGTGAGAACTGTAAAGATGCAGCCAGGTGGCTGTTGTTTGTATAATCGTATGGATAGCTGTATTGATAATTATTTCTTACGTAAGTATAATTATATTTTTCTTTTTTCATAATATAACTGCTTAAACCAACGGCTGCATAATAGTTTGCACGTGGCTTAATAAGCCAGTTATATTGCAGCGTAACAGGCACCTGGTAAACCATGCAGTTGGCATCAACTTTAATAATTTTTACCATGCTTAAATACGAGCCTGCTTTAACATTGTAATCATTAGGGCCGGCACTATATTTTTTGGCTGCGGCGTAAAATCCGGCCTGCACACTTAAGCGCCTGTTAAGCTGGTAGCCCAGGCCCAGTGCATATACTGGAGCAATTGTACTATTTTTATAAGAGAATAATTTTGTGGAACTTGCTTCTGCGCCAACAGATCCAAATACATAAAAGCCTGAAACTTTTTTCTTGCTTTTTTCTTTCTTTTCTGTGGTTTTTGTTGTTATTGTTGGGTTTGTTTTTTTTGCAGCAGCATCTTCCTTATCAACCCTTTTGCTTTTAGTTAATGCTGCAGTAGTGCTGTCTGTTTTTGTAACAGCCAGATAATTATCTTTATCTGTTGCTGTTTTATTATCGGGTTCATCAGTTGCATCTGTTTCTGTATCGGGTGCTGTAATATTTACTGCAAACTTATTCCTGTCTTTATAGATATTTTTATTAATTGCATTGTAATTATCTGCACTGCTAGTGTTTTTTGGTTGAAAATTTTTTAACCTGCTGCTGTTGCTTTTAAAATTTGCTATGGCTTTTGAGTTGAAATTAAAAGCCTGTGCCTGTTTTGTGGTTTTTGTATTGTGTATATTTATTTTGTTTGATTTCGTGTTTGTGTCATCAATCAAATCAAAATTTGAATTGGTCTTTACAGTTACAGTATTGGAATTGATTGTATTTTCTCCGGCTATATCAGGTTGCTTACTGGCTTTGGTATTAGGCTCACTGTTTATGGATTGCAGCGGTTGCTTATTATCATTTTTATCACCAGCTTGTTTAGTTGTAATAACCGATTTTTTATTTGGCATTATTGATTGATAAATAATTCCTCCGCCTGCAATAAATGCTCCTAATAAAAGAAAGCCGAAAATCCAGAAAAATGGCCTGTGCCTGTTTTGATACTTATCCAGCAATGCTTCCATTTTTTTCCACGATGCTTCATTAAAAGCATAGTCTGGCGCATCTGCCGCCGCTATTATTTTATCTTCAATTTGTTTATATGGCTTTTCGCTCTTCATATAAGTTTAAGTTATTTTGCTGTAGCAATTTTTGAATATTCATCCTGGCTTTTGCAAGATTGGATTTAGATGTACCTACAGAAATATTAAGCTGTTTTGAAATTTCTTCATGCTTAAATCCATCCAGCACATATAAATTAAAAACAGTGCGGTATGTGGGAGAAAGCATTTGTACCAGTTCAATAATTTCCTTATAGCACATATTATCTATTGCATTAGCAGCAGTTTCGCTTATTTCAAAACTATCGTTGTCCAGCAATGGTAAGGTGTACGATTTATGATGTTTGCGATAATAATCTATCGCCGTATTTATAAATATTCTTTTTATCCAGCCCACAAAAGAAGCTTCAAAACTTTGATGGCTGGGCTCAAATTCAGCAACCTTTTTAAAAATTTTTAAAAATCCGTCATTGGTTATTTCCTCGGCCTCTGTATAGCTTGTGCTATACCGCATGCAAATGCCCATAGAGAAGCTAAAATACAGTTTGTACAACTGCTTTTGGCTATTCCTGTTTGCTTTTACGCAACCCTGGATGATATGTTCAAGCGTTGGTTTGCTTGACAAATGGTACAATTTAATTGGTTATTGAAGATTAAAGATAGTGATACTTGTTATATCGTAGTTGATGCCTGAATGGTTGCCTCCAAATATTATAATTTCAGCTGGTATTGCTTTGTTTTTTGTTTATGAAGTTATGCCGGTTGTTCATTATGCTGGTTTGCATCGTAAATTAGCTTATGAACACAATCAACTGGGGCATTATCGGCTGTGGAGATGTAACCGAAATTAAAAGTGGTCCGGCTTTTAATAAAATATCCAACTCTAAATTAGTGGCGGTAATGCGGCGCAATGCAGATAAAGCAGCCGACTATGCAAAGCGGCATCAGGTGCCGCGTTGGTTTAGTGATGCAAATAAACTTATTTACGATGCGGAAGTAAATGCCATCTACATTGCAACACCACCATCATCGCATGAGCAATATGCTTTGGCAGCCATTGCTGCCGGCAAACCAGTATATGTTGAAAAACCGATGGCTCTTAATTATACAGCGGCAAAAAATATAGCAATGGCCGCTGCATCAAAAAATGTAAAATTGGTGGTGGCACATTACCGCAGGCAGTGGCCGCTGTTTATAAAATTAAAAGAGTTGATTGATGCAAAAGCAATCGGTGATGTTCACCCGGTAAGACTGGCCTTGTACAAAACAGCTTTTACTGCTGCACAGCTTGCCGATGAAAGCCTTTCCTGGCGTGTAAACCCTGCAATTGCCGGCGGCGGTATTTTTCACGATCTGGCTCCGCATCAACTTGATATATTGTATAATATTTTTGGCCCTGCAAAAAAAATAACCGGCATGGCCCTTAACCAGGCTGGCAAATATGCTGCAGATGATATGGTGGCAGGTAATATTTTATTTGAGAATAAAATTATCTTCAGCGGTGCCTGGTGTTTTAATACGGCCGAACCAATCGACCGTTGCGAAATCATCGGCAACCAGGGAAAAATTAGTTTTAGTTTTTTTGATGGCGGCGGTATTGAGTTGGTAACAAACAATGCAAAAACTGTTTTTAATTTTGATGCACTGCTACATGTGCAACAACCAATGATAGAAAAAACAGTACAGTATTTTTTGGGTAATGCTGCAAACCCCTGCACTGCAGCAGAGGGAGTAGAAGTGATGAGATGGATGGAAGAAATTTGTGGTTGATTTTAATTTTCTGATTTAGTTGAAAAAAATTTACAATTAAATTTGTTTTCAAGGAATTTTCATTGAGGTGGAAATTTTATATAATAGTATTTTGCATTAAATTTTATTAATATAAATATGAATGGAGTTGCAGATATTGGGCTAAAACTATCTAAACTCAGGTACGATTTGCACGCCAACAAAAAGGGGTTATAAAACTGCTATTGCTATTGCGTATGTTTAACAGCAACCAGTTCCACTTCAAAAATTAATATAGAATTTGGCGGTATGCCTTTTGGGTTGGCAGCATTGCCAGGCCTGCTTTGTGCGCCATAAGCCAGTGCGGATGGAATATAAAAAAACGCTTTTGCCCCTGCTTTTAAATAACCAATGCCTTCATCCCATCCTTTTATTACCCGGCCGGTACCCAGTGTAAAATTAAGCGGTTGTACGTGCATGAAAATACTATCTATGTTGCTGTCAAATAAAGTGCCATCTAAAAAACTGCCACGGTAATTCATGGTTACCGCATCGCCGGGCATGGCCTGTGAGCCGCTGCCTTGCTGCTGTATGCTGTAATACAGGCCCGATGCAGTTTTGATGGGCGTGATGCCTTTGCTGCTGAAATATTTTTGCAACGCTTCATCATCTGTGCCGGCATTTTCATTTTGCTTTGGGGCTTCCTGCATCGCCATTATCATGGCAGCCTCCCGTTCTTTTTGCACCTGCTCTTTAGGTTTTATAGATACCAGCCTGATATTGTATTGTATTTTATCGCCGGGTTTAATATAATCCGGTAATTTCTTTTTTGAATATTCAAACATAGCCTCAGCATCTACCAGGCAAATAATACTATCGCCGGGTGTCATCAGCATCAGTGCATCTGCAATATCTCCTTCAAATGCAGCCTTACTTATACTAAACGCTCCGGGCTTGCCATTATTAACTTGGGCACTGCTGTACATAAATCTGTTGTTGCAA
>JAYURR010000234.1:0-23456 GCA_043756605.1 Chitinophagaceae bacterium | reverse complement strand
AACAATACCTATGCAACAAAATATTACATGGGAACTGTGAATTTTTCTAATGCTTGCTTGATACTAGCTTCTCAGGGAAATCGGATTAAAAAACAAATGGGTAATGAAGGTTAGTTTTCTTTTCTACAATAAACGTAAAAATAAAAATTGAGAATTGCAAGTATTTTTTAATATTTTTTTTGAAAAATTATTTTTACAGACCCAATTTAACCAACATCAAATAAAATGGAATTGCCCAGTTTACCTGAATTAAGTGTTATTACCAAAGTGGTAAAAGAAAAAAATTATACTCCATGTAGTAAAGCATCTACACAGTAACTTTTATTTTTTAAATGCAAGTAAAAGTTAGCGGGAAGTCTAAACAGAGATGACATCTTTTTAAAAAGATGTCATCTCTAAACAAACATTTTTGTAAAATAAAAGGCCACCCTTTCAGGCAACCTTCATATAATAACTTTTTTTTTACCCCATCACACTTACGCTTACTTCATCGCTCCACAGGCCTATGCGTTCATCACCCAGGCGGTAAATGGCTTTGTATTTCCATACCACACTTTGGCCGTTTGCTGGCAGTGGTGCCTTATCGGCAAAATGCGGGTGCATATCCAGATCTAAAAAATTATACGCTCCGCTGTTACCTTCGGCTTTGTGTATTTCAATACCATCTGCATCGCCTTTTATCCATTGCAATATGGGCTGGCCTGCTACCAGGTGAATTTTTAAAACGGGTTTCATGGCTGCAAAATCGGCCGGGCTGGCGGTGGCCGTAATGGCTACAATGCCCAGATCGTGACCAATAGCTTCGGTGTAAGCCTTATGGTTTTTTATGCGCTGTATAAGTTTTGCTGTGCGGCCGCTTATATCGGCAGTGGCAGCAGTTGGTGCCGCTGGCGGCAGCACCCATACAGGCGTGGCACCCAAACTTACTTTTTTAATACTGCTGCGCAGCAGGTTTTTGTACGATGTCCAGTCTTTACTGTGTTGCTTAACACGGTTTTGTACATCAATAACATAGGTAAAATAGCTGCTGTCGGCTTTTGCCTCGGTAACTTCGGTTGCCGAAAGCTCAAGCAGGGCGGCATAATTGTCTATTTTGCCCGAAAAATTGGATAGCAATGCTGCAAACTGAGCATCGTTGAGTGCGGAAATTTTCATTTGTGTATGTTTTTGGTTAAGAAATACGGAAATAAGGGTTATTGAAGTGGGGAAAATGTTTTTTGCTGCCGATTTTACCATTTCATCCACCGCCAAAATGATTTCTTCCGTGGAGGAAATGATTTTGCCCGTGGATAAAATATTCTTGTTTGCTGATGAAATAATTTTTGCCGGTATTTTATAATTTCTTCCGCCGCTGAAATGTTCTCATCCATGGATGAAATGTTTTTGTCCGTGGATGCCATTCATCTGTCGGGTGCTGAAATTATTTTAGCTCAGCCAAAATTGTTTCATCCGGGGAAGAAATTGTTTCATCCGCGGATGGGATGTTTTTATCCGTAGCTAAAATTTATCTATCGATGGTTAAAATTGTTTTGCGGCAGCCAAAATAGTTTCATCTGTGGATGGGTACATTTTTTCTTTGTCAAATAACTTTTCATCGGGCGGCAAAACATTTTCATCCTTTGCCAATTCAATATTAAAAAGGCTTCTCTTAAAAAATGTTTAATGAAAGGTTAATGAAAAATTAAAATGTGTTGAGAAGGGAAGTGATTGGATTAGTAATGGGAAAAACTGTTGCCTTAAAAAGGATATGCTACATGCAGTTACTAACCTGCTTATTGGAAAGAAAATAATTATTGAATATTACTTAGCAGTAGGGCACCTGTAAGTGCTGATATTATAAGTCAGGCCAACTTCAGCAATAATGTATTGATCTCTTTGCTTGCTAAAACCACGCTGGCGGCCTTGCAAGCCCAATGGTTTGTCCGGGTCTATTTCCACAGATCTATCTTGCAGCAATGCCGCTTTTGATAAAGCAGCAAAGTTAGATGCCCCGGCGTAGGTTGTGCTTACATCATCTAAGTAATCGGTAGTGGTAAAGCGGTGAGCTATTTCAAAAGAGAAATTTATTTTTTCGCTCAGGTTGTATTTTATGCCAACACCAATTGGTATGCAAATGGCCAATGTGTTGTAAGGCTTGCGGCCTTTGTAGCCAACCAGTTGACCCTCGGTACCCAATGGGCGTAAAAATTCTTTTTCGCCGTTTGTGTAGGCATACGGATCGTATGTAAACACACCAACACCTAATGTAATGTATGGCGTAAAGCCCAGTTCAGGATCGGTTGGTACAAATTTGAAGAAATTAAAATCGCCCTGCAATGCTACTTCCCAGATGTTTGAATTAAAACTGAGGTTCCTTGTTTTCTGGTATTCGTTTTTGCTGTAAATATCGCTGTAACCCAACTGGGCATAATGTGCACTTAACCTTAACCCTACATAATTGCCAAAAGCTTTGCGAAAAAACAGGCCCAGTGCAGGTTTAGGGCGGTTAAGGCCAACCCTGGTATTTAAATCGCCAAAGTAATGCGCCAGGCCAACTGTAATTCCAAATTCGCCTTTTTGCACATACTCCAGATTTTGAGATTGTGCTTTTGCATTACCGGTAAATAAAATATAAAGTATGAGGGTAGTTAATTTCATTTTCATAATATGCAAAATAAGAAATCTTTTGTAAAAAACGGGCTACTGCTGCATTTGTGTTAAAGGCTTTGTTAATCTTTCTTTTTTTCTATACGCAATCCAACGCTCATAACATGCAGTAAAGGATTATCACGCATTATTTGCGCAATACTGAAACTGTACTTACCAGGCTGCTTAAACCGGCGGGCATCGCCGTTCAGCAATTTGCGTACTTCCCAAATATCATTCATGCCGGTGCCGTCCCATCCATTGGCATCATCACCCAAAATAATATTTATTTTTTGAATACGCATACTATCACCAGGCGGTTGCAAACCTATATTTAGCCAAAGGTTATTATACTGATATGCATCGGTGTGGCGCAAAACCAGGTAAATATTGTAGGGCGAGGTGGTATCTGCAATTACAAAATCGCCTTTGGCTGCAAAGCCAGTCTGCCATTTATAAGAAGGTATGGCTGTGCTTTTCTCAAAAATTTCAATTTGTGTGCATGAGTTGATGAGCAGGCAACAAGCAATTAGCAACAGGCAATTGGCAATGGGCAACCTGCAATTAGCAATTAGCAATTGGCAATAATCAATAGGCAAACGCATTTTACTGATAAATAATTTATCCATTCAATAACTAATTATTGGTATTCATTTTTGGGAAATTGCCAATTGTGTATTGCCACTTGCCAATTTTTTACAGGATATTCAAAACCTGCTCCTTAGCCTTCTCCAGCTCATTCTTCATCTTAACCACGCACTTCTGTATATCGGCATCGTAAGCCTTGCTGCCAGTTGTATTAATCTCCCGTCCAATTTCCTGCAAAATAAAAGATAATTTTTTCCCTTTGCCTTCTTCAGCTTCGTTAATAATAGATTCAAAATATTCGCAATGCTGCCTTAGCCTGATCTGCTCTTCGTGTATATCAATCTTCTCCATATAATAAATCAACTCCTGCTCCATGCGGTTGTTATCGTAGTTTTCTTTACCTACATGTTTTTCAAGCAACTGATGAATTTCTTCTTTAATTCTTTTCATGCGGTTTGGCTCTAAAACCAATATAGCTTCTTCCTGCTCTTTAATATTGCGGATGCGGAGTAAAAGGTCTTTTTCCAATACAGCACCTTCATCGCTTCTATGCAAATTTAAATTTGCCAGGGCTTCTGATAATACTTTACCGAAATCAGCAAAATCTCCTTCGCTTAAAATATCATTGGTTGGTGTTACCACTTCCGGCAAACGCAACAAAGCGCTTAATACCGAGTTGGTATCAATTTTTAATTCGCCGGCCAGGGTTTCAATCTGGTTGTAATATGCTTTTATTAAATCGGTATTTATGTTAACCGGTTTTGATGTGCCGTTTTGTTTGATGATAACCATACAATCAATGGTACCACGGATTAGTTGCTCCTGCAATGTATTGCGTATTTCAAATTCGTATGGCCTTAACAAGGGTGGTAATCTTAACTGCAATTCAAATTGTTTGCCGTTAAGCGCCTTAATTTCTACTAAAAATGTTTTTTCACCTACTGTCTGTTCTGCTCTTCCAAAACCCGTCATTGATTTAAGCATGTATTATATTTTAGGCTGCAAGTTAAGGATATAATTATGAGTTGTTTTCAGGGTAGGTTTCAAATGGTTTAAAACCCATAATGCGTTTCGGTTTATCCAGCACAGAAAAGCCAAATTTTAAATACAATCCATGTGCATCTTTGGTTGCCAATAACCAGCGCCGCAAGCCCTGCAGATCGGCACATTCCATAATCGTTTTCATCAGCCATTTTGAAAGGCCTTTTCCACGATATGTTTCTACAATAAAAACATCTGCCAGGTATCCAAAAGTTGCACAGTCTGTAATTACTCTTGCAAAACCAATTTGCTTTGTAATTGAATTTTCTGTTACATATAAACCAAAACAAAAAGAACCTTCAATACTTTTTTGTACAGTTTGAAAAGGAATATTTTTTGCCCAATAACTTTCGTTGCATAAATAATTATGAATAACATCAACATGAAGTTTGCTTTTATCGGTGCTGATAAAAAATTCATTTTGACTGGTTTCGTAAATTTTCATTTACCTGAATTTTAAAATTGAGGATGGCTTGTGTGTAAAAATAAAGCCCGACTTGTAACGGTCGAGCTTTGATATATATATGGGTTAGTAAGTACCGGGAACCAAATTCCCTTCACAATATTAAAAATAATTTCTGCTAACTAAAAAATTTTAGCAAACTATTTTATTCACATTTTATTTATGGCTGTGGATAAGGGTGCTATATTTTTTATAAAATCATAAACAAAAAATAAGCAAAAGCAAAGTTATTCATTCATGTTTTTATAAAGTTGATATTGCAGTTAGCCTTAAACTCTTTATTCATCAATGTTTCAGAAGAAACATTGATGAAGTCATAAAAACACTTTGATGTGTTTTTCATTTTAGCTTCTTGCAAATTACTCATTTATTAACCCCTGATTTTGAGATATCCTTTCTGAAAAAAAATAAAAATAATTTATAAAAAACAACTGTGCAACTGACTTTTTTAATGTTTTTTTGATGAAAGCGGATAAATGCAAAGCGATGTACCTTTACATAAATTTTTTAATTATGCAATTTCCATCTCCTGTTTCTTTGCAATGGATCGCTGAATTCATCGATGCAAAATTAGTTGGCAACACTCAAGATGCCGCAACCGGTATTAACGAATTACACAAGGTTGAAAAAGGTGATCTTGTTTTTGTTGACCATCCAAAATATTACGACAAGTGTTTAAACAGTGCTGCCAGTTTTATCATCATCAATAAAGAAACTAATGTGCCCGAAGGCAAAGCATTGCTGATTGTTGAAAACCCTTTTGAAGCATATTGTAAAATTGCAAATCACTTCAGGCCTTTTGAACGAAGTAATAAAATGATAAGCGATTCGGCTGTGATTGGTGAAGGAAGTTTTGTTTATCCCGGTGCATTTATAGGCAATCATGTAAGCATCGGAAAAAACACAATCATTCATCCCAATGCAAGCATTATGGATCATTGTATTATTGGCGATAATGTGGTGATACAATCGGGTACTGTTATTGGCAGTGATGCATTTTATTACAACACTAAAAAAGACCGTGAAAACTGGTATAAAAAAATGCCGAGCTGCGGTCGGGTTGTTATTGAAGATGATGTGGAAATTGGAGCCGGCTGCACCATTGACAGAGGCGTTAGCCATGATACCAGAATTGGAAAAGGAACCAAGATGGACAACATGATACATATTGGTCATGATACTGTGATTGGTAAAAATTGTTTGCTTGCAGCCAATGTGGTAATTGCCGGCGTTGTTACTATTGAAGATGGTGTTACTTTATGGGGCCAGGTAATTGTAAATAAAACATTAACCATCGGCGAAAATGCGGTGCTGCTAGGCCGCACTGGTGTTGGCGGCGATTTGGCCGGCAACAAAACTTACTGGGGTGCACCTGCACAGGAAGCAGGTATGGAAAGAAGAGAACTGGTTTGGATAAAAAGAATTCCGGAACTATGGGAAAAAGTGATGGGTAAATAATTGTAAAAGTTTACACTCATAAAAAATAAATTTGAGTTTTTTGCAAATCACAAAAAAGAATTTTTCTCTGCTTCGCTGCGCAAAGTTTTAGCCACAAAGCCGCATAGACACGAAGCATAAAAAATGCTACGCATTTTTTCCTGGTGCCTTTGAGTCTTAGTGGCTAAATTGATTTTTTGCAAAAAAATTATCCAATTTTTAAAATCCTTATCATTACGAGCTTATCGAAGACTGCTTTTCAGAAAGGGTTTTGTAACTTAACGAACCAAAAATTGAAGCGTACTTATTTTATAGTTCTTGATTCCACCGCCACAAAATTTAACCCGTTAACTTTTTGCAGGCGGGTGTATTTTAATGATGTGGCTGTTACAGTAACATTCTCCAGGTTTACAATAAGTGGTGTTGGATACAAAATCGTCATTTCAATTTTTGATTTATCTACATTTGGGTATTTCCAGGTGAATTTATAATCTTGGCCGTTAAAAGAATACACACCGGTATTATCTGAAATGAATTTATAAAAATCATTATCAAAGTTGATTGTATTTGAGGTTTCGCCTCTTTTGTAATAGCGCATGCTATTGCCATCAATTACCCGGCTTTCTTCAACTTTCCAGATTGAAATGGTTAATGGATCTTCAGTTGTTTTAATAATTTCTGCTGCTGGTTTTACAGGCGCTGCAACCGGCTGTATTGTTACTTCTTCATTTTTCACAGGCCAAGGCATTGCTTTAAAATTATAATCATACGGTACCATATCGGCCACTTTTTCCCAGGCCCAGTAACCTGTTATTGTAATATCATTTTGCTCAAAATAAAATCCATTCTGCTCAATATTTAAAGATTCATCGGGCAAAAAGTAAAGCATGGAAAGCTGAAATTTTGGCGATGCATCGGAATTTGCTGCCAGGTATAAATCGGGCGAAGGTTCATTCTTATAAATTACGGCAACATCTTTTTGGCGTGGTAAAATATCTACTGTATTGCTGCTATCGTCCATCATATAATTAACAGCGCCGTAAAAATTTTTTAGAGGTATCGCAATCTCTTTTCCGTTAAATTTTCCAATAAACTGTATTTCAAAACCTTCTTCCTTTAATTTTTTTTGATACAGGCTACGCATAAAATGCAGTATAGAGCCATTGTAAGCCACTTTGCGGGCTGCGTTCCACTTTTCAATTTGTGCAGCATCGGTTGATTGCATCTCCTGAAACAAAGGATAACCGGTGTACAAACTCATGTCTGTGTTATACTCATGCACAAAAGAATCCAGTTGATATTTGATGGTATATCCCAATGCATCGTTTACAATTTCGAGCGGTGCTGTTGCCAGTATTTTCAGGCGTTTTGTTCTGCGGTAATAAAAGAATTTAAGTGCTTCTTTATTTTTAATGTAGCATTGTTTTCCATTGATTGTGTTGCCTATAAAGTTTTCAATAAAAAAATCTCCATACTTAGCCAGACCGTCTGCAACTTCTGCAGTTGATTTTACCACAAACTCTTCCAGCGATTTTTCTTTTTTTCTGATTTCAATTATAGTTTCATTATTTCCGCCATCTGCTGCTGTAACTCTTTTTGTTTCTGTTTGATACCCCGTAAAAGTTACCACAATACTGTAGCCACCGCCGGGTAAACTCAGGCTAAAATAACCACGATCGTTTGTTGCAGTACCAATGGTGGTATTTTCGGCAAAAACAGATGCAGCCTGTAATGGCTCCTTGGTTTCGGCATCAATTATTTTACCACTGATAATGTAGCCGGATTGTGAGAAGGCAGATGTAAAACTGAACGCAATTAATAAAAAGAGTACACTTTTCTTCATTTCCTGTTTTTTAAGTATCTATGATTCACTTATCATGCGAAAGTAAATTACCTGCTGTTAATTTTTTGTTGTAATGCTGCACAGGTTTCGTTAATGCTGTCTTCAATTTTGCGGTAAGTAAATCCTGGTAAAGTTGTTTTTAATTTACTATTATCAAAATTAGCTTTTGTCATGGCAGTTGCAGCGGTCTCTTTGGTTAAAAGCGGATCTCTACCTGTAAAAAAACTTTTAACAGCCTCAAGCCGCCAGACAATTTTTGCCAACAGCGGTGTTACTTTTTTATGCGGAGGTTTTTTGCCAAAGGCGTTTGCCATTAAATTAAATACTTCGGCATAGGTTCTGTTCTCTGCACTTATGATAAAACGCTCTGCAGAAACATCGCTATTCATTAATGCTATCATTGCCTTTGCCACATCTTTTACATCTACAAAACCGGTGCTGCCATCTGTGTACCAGGGAAATTCATCGTAAGCAGTTTTAAAAATTTGTGATGAGCCGCTGTTCCAATTGCCGGCGCCCAGAATAACTACAGGGTTTACCATCACTGCATTCAACCCTTCGCCAATGCCACGCCACACCTGCATTTCGGCCAGGTATTTACTTTGCCCGTATGCACTATTGCTGGTTTCTTCTGTCCAGTTCATGGTTTCATTTATTAATTCATTTTCACGTATGCGGCCAAGGGCTGCAACCGAACTTACATAAACCATTTTTTTTATGCCGGCATCCAAAGCTGCATTAACCACGTTTGCAGTGCCTTCAATATTTATTTTATACATTTCCTCTTTTCGCTTTGGATTAAAGCTTACTATAGCTGCGCAATGATAAACCTGATCAACATCTTTCATTGCCTGTTCCAAACCAACAACATCTAAAATATCGCATTGCAATTGCTGCAGGTTTGTGTTGTTAAAATCGGCAAGCGGCGTTTTGTTATAGATTGCTCTTACCTGATTACCCTGCAATAACAACTGAGTAATTAATTCTTTCCCTAATAAGCCAGCGCCGCCTGTTACCAATATCATTTGTATAAATTAATTGTACTCATAAAATCCCTTGCCCGTTTTTTTGCCCAATTCCCCACTTGCTACTTTATCAATCTGTAATGCTGATGGTTTAAAACGTGCTGCTTTATCGCATGCATCGTACAAAGATTGGGATACAGCGAGGTTGATGTCGTTGCCGATAAGATCCATCAATTTAAACGGCCCCATTTTAAAGCCCGATGCTTCCATTATTTCATCCACATTTTCAATTGTTGCTATACCGTTTTCAAGCAGCTTCATTGCTTCTAAATAATAATGCCGGGCAACACGGTTTACAATAAAGCCTGGTGCATCTTTACACATCACCGGTGTTTTTTTCATTTGCAGGCAAAGATCATACACCGTTTGTGCAACCGCATCCAGTGTTTGATTTCCTTTAACAACCTCCACCAGTTTCATTACCTGCGCCGGGTTAAAAAAGTGCATTCCTACCACCCGTTGCGGCTGCTGCACTTTTGCCTGAATTTGCGAAACTGATAAGGAAGATGTGTTGGTTGCAAAAATTACTTCGGAGTGGTTTACCTCTGCCAGTTGATTAAAGATGGCAACTTTAGCATCTACCTTTTCTACAATGGCTTCAATAATTATATCGGCCAGGCAATCGTTTGTATCGCTTACAAAACGGATGCTTTCAAAAATGTTTATTTTTTCTTCAGCAGTAATTTTTTGCTTATCAACTAAATACTGCAGACTTTTTCCAATGGCAATTTTTGCTTTTTCAAGCACTTCCGCATTAATATCAAACAACAATGTGTAAAAGCCGCTCTGGGCAGCAGTTTGTGCAATGCCACTACCCATGGTGCCGGCGCCAATAACGCAAATGGTATTTATCATAAATAATGAGTGTGCTGTTTTTAGTAAAGATATATCAATCGGTTAATTTCAATATCAACTGCTGTAATAAAAAAATCCCGCTGTTAAATTAAACAACGGGACTCCCTGTATTTTTAAGAGAAATTATTTAGCTCCTGCTTCTTTTTTTGCATCCTCTTTCATTTTTTCATTTGCCGTGATGGCAAACTCTACACGCCTGTTTTCGGCCCGGTTTGCATCAGTTGTATTTTCAGCCTTAGGTTGAGTTTCTCCGTACCAGTTAATAGTAAGGCGTGATGGAGCAATATTGTTATTTTTTAAATAATTACCCACTGCCGAGGCTCTTCTCTGTGATAAAGAAAGATTGTATTCATCTGCACCTTTATCATCAGTATGCCCTTCAACCAATAAATTTGTTTCAGGATATTCTTTAAAAATCTGTATCAGTTTATCCAGCGCCAGCTTTGAGTTTGCAGTAATATCTGATTTATCAAAATCAAAATAAACACCCATTTTAGATCCATCAGGATTTTTTTCGCTGAAAGTTACCACAATACCTTCTCCTACTCTTTGTACCTCTGCACCAGGAATTTCGTTCTTGATTTTTTCTGCTTGCTTATCCATCTTATTACCAATTACACCGCCTGCAACACCACCAATTACACCGCCGATAATGGCACCTAAAATGGTGTTTCCTTTACCTACATTATTACCAATAACGCCGCCAATTACAGCACCACCGGCAGTACCAATGGCTGCGCCTCTTTGTGCCTTATTTGTTTTTTTAACAGTACTGCAACCACTCATTATAAACATAAAAGATGCTGCAACTAAAAGCGTGTGTCCGAATATTTTTTTCATAAAATTATTTTTAATTGTAAAATTTATTTACTTACAAAATTGTAAATAATTGCTGCTGCCTTTCCGTCAAAAACGATGTCTGACCTTAGTTTCATATGACTGTCATCCAGTTCAGATATAATCAACCGGTAACCATTTCCATCATCCATGGCATTGTTTTTATCATCAAGGCGCTTAAACTGAAATTCTTTAGGCATATCTTTTGGCTCAAAAACCGACCAGCGAATTGAGCGTTTTAAAGGCGTGCAGTTTTTACTGTTATCTACCAGGTTGTAACTGCCCATGCTGTTATTTTTAATAAAATTCCATTCGCTACCAATAAAGCAACCAAACTCAGCCTCGTTAAATATTTTTGTTTTTACAACACCGGTAATACCTTCGGTTGTAATGGTCTGCAGTATCCAGTTACCATTAATATTTTTACGCATGCCTCTTGCTTCTTGCGAAACCGAGCAAGCACTAAATGTTGCGGTAAATAATAATATTGCTAAGCTGATTTTAAAATATTTCATCTTGATTTTACTTTAGGTTTTTTACACAAAAAGTGTATGCATTAGTGCTAACGTCCCTTAGACAATTATGGTGCCAAAGCAGTTTTATCGCACTTATATAATTACGCTATTAAAATAAAATGGTTACCAAAACCTGGTAACCATTTAATAGTGTGTTGCAAAAGAAATTTATACGGCAGAAGTAAATTGCTGCAAAAACCTTGCATCGTTTTCGCTAAATAGCCTCAGATCTTTTATCTGATATTTAAGCATCGTAATTCTTTCTATACCCATGCCAAATGCAAAGCCGGTATATTTATTACTATCAATACCGCAGTTATCTAACACATTTGGATGAACCATACCGCAGCCCAGAATTTCGACCCATCCAGTTTTTTTACAAACGCTGCAACCCTCCCCACTACAAATTAAACAACTGATATCCATCTCTGCACTTGGCTCGGTAAACGGAAAATAACTTGGGCGAAAACGCACTTTTACATCCTTACCAAACATTTCCTGCACAAAGAAATACAGCGTTTGTTTAAGATCGGCAAATGAAACATTGTCGGCAATGTACAAACCTTCTACCTGGTGAAAAAAGCAATGCGCCCTGGCACTGATGGTTTCATTACGATACACACGGCCCGGGCAAATAATGCGGATGGGTAATTTGCCTTTCTGCATTTCACGTACCTGTACACTGCTTGTATGTGTACGCAAAAGCCAGTCAGGGTTTTGAGAAATATAAAACGTATCCTGCATATCTCTTGCAGGGTGATTTTCTGGTAAATTAAGTGCTGTAAAATTATGAAAGTCGTCTTCAATCTCCGGCCCTTCGGCCACAGCAAAACCAAGGCGTTGAAAAACACCAATGATTTTATTTTTTACAATGCTGATGGGATGACGGCTGCCGAGAGGTAAGGAGTCTGCAGGCAGCGTTAAATCAATTTCAGATTTTAGATTTCCGATTTTAGATTTGGAAGAAGTCTCATTCAATTCATTGTATTTGTTTTCGGCAAAAACTTTAAACTCATTCAATAACTGTCCTGCTTCTTTTTTATTTTCGGCGGCTACATTTTTCATTTCGCCCATGATGGCTTTTACCTGGCCTTTGCTGCCAAGGTATTTAATGCGGAAAGCTTCGGCATCGCCATCGTTAAATGCGGTAATTTCTGATTTTAATTTTTCTATCTGCTGTAACAACTGTTCCATAGGGCAAAGATAAGGAACTTGGGTTTTAGGGTTGAAACCACAATTTTAAAAAACATTTTGGCTTTATATAATTTTTAACAACAGATATTTTGAAACGCTGTGCCGGCAACCTTATCTTCATGTTTCAAATTATTCATCCCAACTTTTATGGACCCCGACTCTGCCGATGCCAGCTTCCCTTACAGGCTAATGGAAATGGTAACTTCGCAAATGGCAAAAACAACCATTGCAACCGTTGTTTTTACATCATGCCATTATTACAAAACCGATACAGCATTAAAAAACAGTACGGTTAATTTTTTAAAACCGGATACAGCCGTTGTTAAAATGCACAACGCCGGCTCTCCTAAAAAGAAAAAGAAAACCATTTACCTAACGTTTGATGATGGCCCCAATAAAGGCACCAAAAACATGATGCACATTATACGGCAAGAGCAAATACCTGTTACACTGTTCATCATTGGCGAACATGTTTATGGCAGCAAGGCACAAACAGCTATATTCGACAGCATTGTAAACTGCAACCTGTTTGAAATTGCCAACCATAGTTTTACCCACGCTTTTGAAAACAAGTATGCAAAGTTTTACCAGGTGCCTGATAGTGCCGTTAAAGATTTTAAACGCTGTGCCGATAGTCTGCACCTGACAGCACAAATAATACGCACACCCGGCAGAAATATCTGGCGTACAAAAGCAATAAATTGTACGGATATTAACTCGTCGAAAGCAGCAGCAGACTCACTTTTTGCAAATGGCTTTACCATTGCCGGCTGGGACCTTGAGTGGCATTATGATGAGCAATTAAACCTTACAAATACCAGCGATGAAATGGTTTTAAAGGTTGACAGCATGTTTACAAACTCAAAAACTAAAACGCCTGATCAGCTTGTATTACTTGCCCACGACCAGGTTTATCAAAAACCGGGCGACTCGGCAGAACTGCATCAGTTTATTATAAAATTAAAAGCAAAGAATGCGTATAATTTTGAAACCATCAGCAAATATCCCGACATAAAAAATTAACAGCTTTGTTTCTGAAAAATCTTTAATTTTAAGTTCTAAATTTTAAATATATGGATCTGTTTAAATCAGGAAATCCTGCCTTATCTGAAAAAAGGTTTAAGGATACTGTACTTGACGATGTGGTTTTACACCAGAATGCAATGACTGTTAGAGGTACTTTGCAAAAATTCGGGTTTTTGTTTTTGATGGTGATGGGCACTGCTTTTTATAGCTGGAAGGAATTTGCAGATGGCGGTAATGTGATGCCATTAATTTTAACCGGCGCCATTGGCGGTTTGGTAGTTGCCATTGTGCTGATGTTTAAAAAAGAGTGGGCGCCGTTTTTAGCACCGGCCTACGCCTTGCTGGAGGGTTTATTTGTGGGTGCCATTTCTGCCTATTACAATTATGCTTTTGAAGCAACAGCACCCGGCATTGTAATTAATGCGGTTGGATTAACTTTTGGTACCGCCATTGCCATGTACCTGCTGTATAGTTTTAAAATTATTAAGGCAACAGAAAAGTTTAAATCAATAATTTTTACAGCTACAGCCGGCATTGCAATTTTTTATCTGATTACTTTTGCACTTAGTTTTTTTGGCATTAAAATGGCGTTTTTACACGAAGGCAGTGTGATGGGAATCGGCTTTTCACTTTTTGTAGTAGCCCTGGCCGCACTAAATTTAATTATAGATTTTGATATGATAGAAAACGGTGCCGCCATGGGGGCTCCAAAATACATGGAGTGGTATGGCGCTTTTGGGTTGCTGGTAACCATTGTTTGGTTGTACCTGGAGATTCTGAGACTGTTGTCAAAAATCAGTAAACGATAAAAAATAATAACAATAAAAAATGCCGTACAGCCTGAGGCTGTGCGGCATTTTTTTACAACATTAGCAAAGTTTGGAACTTTGCCAAAGCTTTATAACTCATCCAGCAGATTTTTTACTTTCGCCTTTATAAAATCTCTTACTTCATTAAACTCTTTTGGTTCCATATTTTTTGGGTCGGGTATCTGCCAGTCGATAAATTTTTTGGCAGGCATCCACGGGCAGGCATCGCCGCAACCCATAGTAACCACAGCATCAAAGGGTGCAAAGGTTTTTACTTCATCCAGGCTTTTGCTATCGTGATTACTTAAATCGTAGCCCAGTTCTTTCATAGCCGCAATGGCTTTGGGATTTACTATGCCGCTGGGTTTACTACCGGCACTGTATGCTTCCACATCAGCGCCACCAATCATTTTGGCAAATGCCTGGCTCATTTGGCTGCGGTTGCTGTTTTCAATGCAAACGAATAATAATTTCTTTTTCATTTTTAATTTTTAAAAAACTTTACCAAAGTTTAGAACATTGTCAAAGTTATATTTTAGCAGCATGCACTTCCCGGTTCACAACAATTTCTATCATCCTTTGCAGGCTTATCAGCGTAAACAGTAATGCTGGTTATTTTGGTATTGCCCTTTTTATATTCTGCAATTTCAGTTTCTGATAAATAGTTTTTTAAAATATTATCCGGTATAATAATTTCTTTTTGTTTTTGCAGTAGAATGTTTTTAAAACCTGCAGCTTCTATCATTTCAAGATAAACCTGTTTTTGTATGGCACCGCTAACGCAGCCTGCATACAGCTCTGCTACTTCTTTCCATTTTGCAGGTAAAGAACCTTCCAGCACTATATCAGAAATTGAAAAATGAGCACCGGGTTTTAAAGCTCTGAAAATCTCGCTGATCACTTTGTGTTTGTTGGGTACTAAATTCAATACACAATTACTTACAATTACATCGGCATAGTTACTGGTAACGGGCATATCGTCAATATCACCCAGCCTGAATTCTACATTATTAAAATTCAGTTTTTCTGCATTGGTTCTGGCTTTATTAATCATGGCTTCGGTAAAATCAATACCCAACACTTTACCATTTTCGCCCACAATTTTACGGGCAATAAAAGCATCGTTACCGGCACCACTGCCTAAATCAATTACGGTATCACCTGCTTTTATTTTTGCAAATTCTGTTGGCAGGCCGCAGCCCAAACCAAGGTCGGCATCGGCATTGTAGCCTTCCATTTTTGTGTAATCATCACTCATGATATTATACACCTCATCGCCACAGCAGCTTGTTGTGGCACCGCAGCAGGAAGTTGCATTTTGAGCCTGGCTTTGCGCTGCAATGGCTGCATACTTTTCTTTTACCAGTTCTTTAATGGCCTCCTCCTGAACTTCGTTCGTTCCCTTTTGGGAACCTCCAAAGGAGGAGGAAAATAAGGAAGTGATTTTTTTTTCGTTGATCATGGCTATACTATTTGTTCCTCATTTGTACTTTATAAAATGAGCATGTTAAAAATACATTTTTTTGAGCCCGGCATTTGAATTTCTATTTGGCTGCATTGGCGTCGCACTCTTGTACATTAGTAATTCTCTTCGCCGTATTTTCAGCAACACGCTTTTTCATTTTGCACTTTCAGTTTGTTAAATAAAAAACTAAACTCGCCCATAAATTTTTCAAAAGCTTTCCAGTTAATGCAGTAGCAACTGCGTGGCCCATCAATACTGCCGTCAATCAGTCCGGCATTTTTCAGTTCTTTTAAATGCTGCGATACGGTTGATTGCGACAGCGGCAGTACTTCTACAATCTCACCACAAATACATTCATTTTTTTGCGCCAGCAGTTTTAAAATTGCAATACGTGCCGGGTGCGCCAATGCTTTTGCAAATGCTGCCAAATCCTGCTCTTTTTGTGTAAACTGTTCCTTCTTATGAATTGCCATTTTTTAATCTTATATCGCAAATATACGATTAAACATTTTGTGCCACCAAATTTATTTTATAAAAAAGCCAGGCGGTTAACCTGGCAAATTGTATTATACTGTTGTAAAGCTTTGGCAAAGCTGTAAACTTTGCCAAAGCATATTTTTATTCTCGTCCATCCAATAAATTTCCCAACCCACCTAAAATGCCGCCTTCTTCTTTACGCTTGTAAGTACCATATTGCATTATGCGGCCTGCTAAACGGCTAATAGGCAAGCTTTGCAGCCAAACATGGCCGGGGCCTGTAAGCTTTGCAAAGAATAAACCCTCCCCACCAAACATAAAATTTTTAATACCCTTTACCATCTCAACATCAAAATCTACATTGGGTGTGTAAGCTACCACACAACCGGTATCTACTTTTAAAATTTCCCCTGGCTGCAGTTGTTTCTCTACTACATAGCCACCTGCATGTGCAAAGGCCAACCCGTCGCCTTCAAGCTTTTGCATAATAAAACCTTCGCCGCCAAAAATACCGGTGCCCAGTTTGCGTTGAAATTCGATACCAATGCTTACTCCCTTTGCAGAGCAAAGGAATGCATCTTTTTGTGCAATAATTTTTCCGCCCAGCTCACTTAAATCAAACTTAATAATTTTACCCGTGTAGGGCGATGCAAAGCTTACCCGTTTTTTGCCTTGGCCAACATTTGTAAAAGCAGTCATAAAAAGGCTTTCGCCTGTAATAAGGCGTTTGCCGGCACTCATTAGTTTACCCAAAAAGCCACTGCTTTGCTGCTGGCTGCCATCGCCAAAAATGGTTTGCATTTCAATACCGTTGTCCATCATCATAAAAGCACCGCTTTCGGCAATGGCGGTTTCGTTGGGGTCCAGTTCTATTTCTACAAACTGAAGTTCTTCTCCGTAAATTTTGTAATCAATTTCATGGTTTGTTCGCATGGCTAAATGTTTTTGTGAAGATAATATCAATTAAAAAAAAGAAACCATAAAATTATGATGAAAGGAAAAATAAAAATGCCGTTAAGCTTAAGGCTTAACGGCATTTTTAAAAAACTTTGCAAAAGTTTAAAACTTTGGCAAAGTTGACGGTTACAAAGATTTTATCCACTTCACCAGTTCATCACGGCCCTTACCAACTTTTTTTTGAAGGGTTCCTAAAAGCTCTTCATCCTTACCTTCTTCGTATTTCAGATCATCATCTGTAAGGTTGGCATAGGCCTGTTTAATTTTTCCCTTTACTTCATTCCAGGTACCTTTAAATTCTAACTTATCCATAATAATAATTTTTTAGTTTAGAAATGTGGTTAAAAATTACACAATCTATTTTTATGCCAATCAGTAATTATGTGTATAAAAAGAGCCGTTTATTAGTATAAACGGCTCTTTCCAAAACAGTAAATTAATTTAACCTTTGGTAAGTTTTACAACTTTGTTAATGCTGTATTTTCTTTCAACTTCCCGTTCCACACTTTTTTGCCCTGCAGCCTTTTTACCAGGTACATAATACCTACAAAAAGAAAGAAAAACGGACCTGTAAAACCAAATATGGCAACATACCTTGTTCCATAGAATTTTTCCATGGGCCTGCGCAGCCTTTCGGCAATCAGGTACATACTTGGCACCATTATCAGGGTTAAAAAGAAAGCGAATATCAACCCGAAAATAATCGTCCAGCTAAGCGGCCCCCAAAAGACCACACTATCACCACCAAAGAAAATATGCGGATTTAAATGTTTGAAAAAAGATTCAAAATTTATATTGAACCCAACAGCCAATGGTAACAAACCCAGCATGGTTGCCAATGCCGTAAGCAATACCGGAATGATACGGATTTTACCTCCCTGTATGGCTGCTTCTCTTGTTTTAACACCTCTGGTACGCAGTTCATCTGTAAATTCAATCAACAAGATTCCGTTTTTAATTACAATACCAGCCAGGCCAATGATACCAACCAGCAACATGATGGTGGCAATCGTCATACCGGTAAAAGCATACCCAAGCAAAACACCAATTATAGAAAAGAAAATTTCTGTAAGTACAATAAATGGTTTACTCATGGAATTAAACTGAAGTACCAATATGAGGAAAATTAACCCCATGGCAATTAAAAATGCATTCAGCAAAAATGTATTTGTTTCGGCCTCCTGTTCACTTTGGCCAGTTTGTTTTATGGTAACATCTGCCGGAATTCTGTTTTTAGTTTTAAAGTCGGCAATTTTTATGGCCAGTTGTTCATTTACTTTCCCAGTCATTGTAGGGTCAAGTACATTGGACTGTAATTGTATGGTACGTTTTACATTTTTACGGGCAATGGCGCCAGATGTGTTTGTATAATCTATAGATGCAACAGCACTTACCGGAATTGATTTTATCTGCATAGTATTCATATCCATAAATGTAATACGCATGTTCATAATATTGGTAATATTGCTTCGTTGCAAATCGCTGTAGCGCAATTGAATTTTATATTCGTCTTCACCCTCTTTCAATTTACTTACTTCTTTACCAAAAACAGCCGTACGTATTTCCATTCCTATCTGGCCGGTACTCAGGCCTTCCATCATGGCTTTTTCACGGTCAACATTTACGGTTATTTCGGGACTGTTAAGATCTACATCCATTCTTAAATTTTCGATTCCATAAACCTGGTTGGTATCTAAAAAATTAGATAATCCGGTTGCCACTTTAGCAATTTCTTCATAACTATCGCCAATAATTTCAATGTTAACCGGCGGGTCGGTTGGTGGCCCGCCACCTTCCTGTGCTACTTCAATACTTGCACCTGGTATGCCTGCCATTTGTTTTCTAATTGCATCAAGATAAGGCTTGGTTTCCTTACCATGCCGTTTTTCAAACTCAACAAACGAAACCTGTATACGCCCTAAATTAGATTGTACACTACGGTTGTTACTTTCCGGATTATTGGCACTGTTTGCAACATTGGCTATAATACTCTCTACAATACTTCCTTCGGTACCGGGTTTTTCTTTTTCCAAAACCTTGTACACTTTTTTCTCCAACAATTGCGTAACACTATCGGTAGTTTTTACATCGGTACCAACAGGCATTTTTAAATACACATAAATAAAATTAGGATCGCCGCTGGGGAAAAAAGTTTGATCGTTACCCCTTAATACCAACAACCCTGCCGCTACCGGAAACAAAACAAATAAACTCACCAGCATCCATACCGGCCTTGTGCCTTTAAGCACCCAGCGCAATAGTGTTTCGTAACGCCGCATTAAGCCGGGCAATACCCTGTTTTGGAAATAATGAATAATATCGCGGAACACATAACGGTTTAGTATGGATAGCAAAACCATAAACCAAAGAAAATTTGCCGTACCATGCCAGCCTGCAAAATGCAGCAATACTCCAAATGCGATGGCTATCCAAAAGAATGGTTTTTTAAATAATTTATTTTTAGGCTCATCAAATTCCTTTCCCTCGGGCTTCATAAAACTTACTGCAAATACCGGGTTAAAAATAAAAGCCACAATTAATGAAGCCGCCAAAGTAAGTATGAGCATGGTTGGCAGGTAAATCATAAACTTACCAATAATGCCTTTCCAGAATAGCAATGGAAAAAATGGCGCCAGCGTTGTTGCTGTACCGGCAAGCACGGGAATAAAAATTTCGCCGGCAGCTTCTTTGGCACTTCGTATGATAGGCACTTTGCCGTTATTATAAATCCGGTGGGTATTTTCAATTACCACAATGGCATCATCCACAATAATACCCAGGCCAAACAGTAAAGCGAATAAAACAATAAAATTGAGTGTTACCGGTGTACCAATAATAGCATCGCCGATTGGCAAAAACAAAAAGGCAACAAATACACTCAGTGGTACACTTAATGCAACAAAGAAGGCATTGGTTACACCCATAAAAAACATCAGTACCAGCAATACCAGCACAAAGCCAATGATGATGGTGTTAACCAATTCGTTAAAAGAGGTAGCTGTTGCTTTGCTCTGATCGCCGGTGATAACAACTTTTAAATCCTTTGGTAGTACATCATCATCCTGCATTTTTTTTACAATATCTTTTATTTTTCCTGCTGCGCTGATAAGATTTTCGCCGGCACGCTTGATGATGTTGATGGTAATTACATTTTTGCCATCAAGCCGGGCATAACTTTCTTTTTCTTTGATGGTATCTTTTAACTCAGCAATATCTTTTAGATAAACAGTAGCACCTTGTGCACTGCTGCGTACCACTATATTCTGCAGATTTAATGAGCTGGTGAACTGTCCTTTAATTTTAATGGTGCGGCGCATGTTGCCTACTTCAACCAGGCCTCCGGTAATATCCCTGTTTTCCCTGCTGATGGCGTTTTCAATATCCATAAAACTTATACGGGCTGCCTGCATTTTGTAAGGATCTACATTTACCTGTATTTCCCTTTCGGGTGCACCAATAATTTCGGCACGTGTAATTTCAGAAAGTTCTTCAAAGCGGTCCTGCATTTTATCAGCATACTCTTTCAGTTTTATACCATCGTAATCGCCGCTGATATTTACAAACATGATGGGCATTTCGCTGAATGCAAATTCCTGTGCATTGGGTTGCGATGTAAGATCATTTGGCAGATCTGTTTTAGCCTTATCAATTGCATCTTTTACTTTTACTTTAGCAATCTCTGTTTTTACATCGGTGTCAAACTCCACCACAATCAAACTAAAATCGGTTTGTGAGGTACTGGTAATTTTTTTTACCTTGGCGCCGCTGATACCTTTCAATTGTTTTTCAATTGGCCGGGTTACCAGGTTTTCTATATCTTTTGGCGAGTTACCAACATACACTGTAGTTATACTGATGGTGGGTACCACAATATCAGGAAACTGCTCTTTAGGCAATCTGTTGAAAGTAGTTAACCCATAAATGGAAACAATAATGGCAATTATATAAATAGCCGTGCGGTTATTAATTGACCAGCTTGTAGGTGCAAACTCTTTAAATTTTTTACCTAATCCTTCTATAAAATTCATAAAAATATTTTTGTAGTCATCAGTTAGTTATCTATTTATCATTAGTGGCGTCGCACTCTTGTACATTTTTTCTTTATTCAGCTTTAATTATGTTTTGTTATTAAACATGTTGTTTCTCTGAAACTTTGCATCACTCATTTTAATTCATTCTTCTACTACTAATATATCGCTCCTATGGAGCTAAAACCTTACCAGTAAAACTTAACAACAATCTCCCAGCCCCCCATCGGGTTTCCCGCCAGGGAAAGAACGTAGTTAGGAGAGGGCCTGAGTGAGGCCTACAGTATTTCTGTACTTATCATCTGCCCATCATAAATATTCTGATAGCCCTCTGTTATCAGTTGATCACCTGCTTTTAATCCGGCTTTTATTTCTACATTATTACCATACACTTCGCCAATTAACACCGGTTGTTTTTTTGCAACCGATTTTCCGTTGCTACTTTTTACAAGTACGTACACATACTTGGTTGTTTCATCGCTCTGAATGGTGTTAACTGGTATTACCACCGCATTACCCGCAGCATAATCCAGTATGCGTATAATGGCAGATTGGTTTGGTTTTAATGCAGCATCAACCGGAATTTTTGCTTCGGCAACAAACCCTCTTGATTTTGGATCAATAGACTGGCTGATTAAAGAAATGCTCGACGTTAATTTTTTATTGGCATCCGGAATATTTATTTCTACAACAGAACCTCTTTTTACCCTTGTTAAATAATTTTCGGGAATATTGGTAACCACTTTTAAATTGCTGGTGTTTACAATTTTAATTTGTGGGCCGGCCTGTGTCATTCCCTGAAAAGTTTCTCCCACCCTGATGGCTACAATATCTGCAATACCATTCACATCACTGTACACATTGGTTGTTTTCATTTGTTCAACAGCTACTTTTACATTTTCTCCGGCTGCTGTTAACTGGTTTTCTAAACTTTCTACATTTGTTTTTGCAGTTATCAACTGCACTTCGGTACCAATGCCCTGCTCCCATAAATTTTTCTGGCGCTGGTATAAATTTTTTGCAAAACCCAATTGGGTTTTAATACCCGCAAGCTGTTGTTTTGCAGCTATTATCTGTTGCTGCACAATGGCATCATCTAATTTTAAAAGTAGTTGTCCTTTTTTTACATACTGCCCTTGCTGCACATACAGTGCCTTTACCTGGCCAGGCATGCCCCGTGGCGATATGTACGAAATATTTTCGGCATCAATATGGCCCTGCAAATCGATATAATGTTTAAAATCCTGCGTGGTTACAGCGGCTACACCAACCAGTTTTATTTTTGCTGTATTTGCGGTGCTGCTGTCAATTTTTTCCAGCTCGGCCTGCAGTTTTGCAATCTCCTCATCATTTTTTGCCTTGGCTGATTTTAATTTTTCAAGCGCAGCTTTTTTATCATTAATACCGGCTGCATCATCTTTTTTACTGCCGCCGCAAGCTGCAAATAAAAGCGTTGCAAAAAGGGCTATCGAAATTTGTGTTATTTTTTTCATCTTATTTAGTTAATCTTTTTAATTATAATTTTCCGGTGGCTTTTAAAAAGTCAACCTTGGCAATAATAGCTTCGGATAGTGCAGTTAAATAATTGGTTTGTGCCGTTTTTAAATCAAGCTGCGCTGTATTTATTTCAGTTGCCGAGCCGGTGCCTATTTCGTATTTCTTTTTTGTTTGGCCATAAACTTTTTCTGCAAGCGCCATATTTTCCTTTTGAAAATCGAGTGAAGCTATGGCCGTAGTAAAATTATTTTTAGCCTGCTCAACCTCTGCATCAATATTAATTTTTAATGCCTCGGTTTGGTTTTGTGTTTTCTGCAGTTCAAGTTTTGCTTTTTGAATACGTGATTTTAAACCAAAGCCATTAAAGATGGGAACCTTCATCTGCAGGCCAATGTAAGAGCTGGTAAACCAATCTCCCTTTCCAAAAAAATCAAATTTATCCCGTTGGGCCTGTTTGCTGTAACCACCAACCAGCACAACCGAAGGAAGTTCACTCAATTTGTACCTTCTTACATTTAAACCATTTAGTTTGTTTGTTATTTCGGATATCTGGTAATCTTTTCTATCACTGTATTTAAACTGGCTTGCTTCTAAAACACCTTCTCTTATTTTATTGTCATCTAATGTATCTGTAAGCACTAAACTATCTTTAAAAGGCATACCCATCAATACTTTTAATCCGGAGTAACCGTTCTTTATCATGTTATTTGCTTTCAGTTTTTCTGTTTGCAGGTTGGCAAGCTGCACTGCCAGTTTATCAATATCAACCCTTTC
>JAYURR010000233.1:0-7383 GCA_043756605.1 Chitinophagaceae bacterium | reverse complement strand
AAGCCCATTATTTTTTTAACAGCCCCCTCCAAACCTCCTCCGCCAGTTGGCGGAGAGGCTTTTACAGACTCTGATGAATGCATATTTTTTTTCATTTTTTAATCGTTTACATTTTCATCTCTTTTATTACTAAGGTATAAAGCACCGATGATAAAGCACAAAGCGGCCACGCCGATAGGATACCAAAGGCCAACCAACGGATCTGTTACAAATGTAGTTGCCAGCAGTGTGGCAATAAAAGGTACAAGCCCGCCAAAAACTCCATTGCCAATATGGTAAGGCAGGCTCATGGAAGTGTAGCGGATCTTTGTTGGGAAAAGTTCCACCAAAAACGCTGCAATTGGGCCATAGGCCATTGTTACAAAGATGATCATCACCCAAACGAGAAAGATGAATTTCCATTTGAGTGGGGTTGATAACACCTTATCTGAATATGTTGGATTTAAGTCTCGTGCAACAGGTGCTTTAACTTCAATCAGATTTAATGTATCGAACCTGCTTTCAATAAATTTTGTCCCATCCTTGAGTTCATAAAAGTACTTGGTATTTCCAACTTCATAATCAATGTCAATATTACTTATCGGATCCTTTATAGCTATTCTTTTGGAAGACAGCTCCGCATTTTTATAATTTTCCTTATCCGTTTGTTTTACCCATTCCTTCGCATCAGCATCTTTTAAAAACGTGCTGAATATCGGTCTGTAAAAAATAACCCCCAGCAACATCCCTGTAAGCATGATCCATTTCCTGCCAACTTTATCACTCAGCCACCCAAAAAATAAAAAGAAAGGCGTTGCCAGCCCTATGGCCCATAATAATATTTCCCGGTTCTGCATGAACTCGATCTTCACCGTATTCTCTAAAAAACTTTGTGCGTAAAATTGCCCTGTGTACCAGATAACACCTTGCCCCATTACCGCTCCAAACAAAGCAAGTAATACCATTTTAAAATTGGCCCGGTGCCCAAAGCTTTCCTTTATAGGATTTACAGAAGTGTTGCCTTCCTTTTTTAAAGCTGTATACAAAGGCGATTCACTCATCTTGAGCCGGATATAAATAGAAACCCCAACCAGTAAGATGGATAACCAGAATGGATAGCGCCAGCCACCCCACTCTGCATTAAATGCCGCTTCGCTCATATTTGTTTTTACCAGCAGGATGATGCCGAGTGCTACAAACAGGCCAAGCGTGGCCGTTGTTTGTATCCATGCTGTAAAATATCCACGGCGGTGTGGTGGCGAATGTTCGGCTACATAGGTTGCGGCGCCACCATATTCTCCACCAAGAGCAAGCCCCTGTATCAACCTTAATAAAAGCACAAGTAAAGGTGCTGCAATGCCAATGGCTTTATAACCCGGCACAAGGCCGATCAAAAAAGTAGAGCCGCCCATTAAAACAAGCGTTAATAAGAAAGTATATTTTCTTCCAACAAGATCACCCAATCTGCCAAAAACAAGTGCGCCAAATGGCCGAACCAAAAACCCCGCAGCAAAAATGGCGAGTGTACTCAATAAAGCAGCTGTTGAATTTCCTTCGGGAAAGAACTGCACCGAAATGGTTTTGGCAAGCATCCCAAAAATGTAAAAATCGTACCACTCAATTAAGGTACCCAGCGATGAGGAGAAAATTATTTTACCAATTCCTTTTTCGGGTGAAGCAGCCATAATTGGTTTTTAAATATTTTATTATTAGTAAGTAACTATAATATATTAAATTGGCATTTCGTAAATCAACAGCTACATGGCATATCCTTATCAGATAACTTCTCTTGAACAGTATCACCAAGATTACAAAAAAAGTATTGAAGACCCTGAAAAATTCTTCGGAAACGTTGCCGAAAATTTTCTATGGCGTAAAAAGTGGAGTAAAGTACTGAACTGGAATTTTACCGAGCCTAAGGTTGAATGGTTCAAAGATGCAAAACTAAACATCACCGAAAATTGTATCGACCGGCATTTAGCAACCATGGCCGATAAGCCTGCCATCATCTGGGAGCCCAATAATCCCGAAGAAAGAACAAGAACAGTAACTTATGCCCGCCTGCATAAAAGGGTTTGCCAGTTTGCACAGGTGCTTAAAAATAATGGTGTAAAAAAAGGAGATCGTGTCTGCATCTATATGGGCATGGTGCCGGAGCTGGCTTATGCCATTTTGGGCTGTGCAAGAATTGGCGCTATTCATTCTGTAATATTCGGCGGCTTTAGTGCACAAAGTATTGCCGACAGACTTGAAGATGCTAACGTTGAATTTATTGTAACCTGCGATGGTGCCTACCGGGGCGGAAAAGATATTCCTTTGAAAGCTATCATTGATGATGCGCTCATCGGAAACAAAATGGTAAAGCGTGTCATCGTTTATACCCGGACAAGAACCCCCGTGTCTATGATAAAAGGACGTGATGTTTGGTGGGAAGATGAAATGGAATTTGCAGAAACCCAAATTGAAAAAGAGGGTGTGGTAAGTTTTCCTGCCGAAGAGATGGATGCAGAGGATTCTTTATTTATTTTATATACTTCCGGCAGCACCGGCAAACCAAAAGGTGTTGTACACAGCAGTGCAGGTTACATGGTATGGACCAATTATACTTTTGTAAACGTGTTTCAATACCAGCCCGGCGATATATTCTTTTGTACAGCTGATGTAGGTTGGATAACAGGTCATAGCTATATTATTTACGGCCCTTTAAGCGCAGGGGCCACCAGCCTGATGTTTGAAGGCATACCTACCTGGCCGGATGCCGGAAGATTCTGGGATATCGTGGACAAATACAAAGTGAATATCATATACACAGCACCCACAGCCATCCGCAGTTTAATGAGTTATGGACTTGACCCTTTACAGGGAAAAGATCTTTCTTCCTTAAAAGTATTGGGCACAGTTGGTGAACCTATTAATGAAGAAGCATGGCATTGGTATGATGAACATATTGGCAAGAAAAAATGTCCAATCGTTGATACCTGGTGGCAAACTGAAACCGGTGGTATTTTAATTTCTAATCTTGCAGGCATCACACCTGCAAAACCCGGTTGGGCCACTTTGCCAATGCCCGGTGTAAAGCCAATATTAGTAAATGAAAAAGGAGAAGAAATAAAAGCCCCATCCCAACCTTCCCCCGTGACCGACGACGGTAAAGTCTCTCCGCCCACTGGCGGAGGAGATTTAGAGGGGGCTGTTATGTCCGGTAATCTTTGTATCTCTGCTCCATGGCCTGCCATCATCAGAACTACCTGGGGCGATCATGAGCGATGCCGCACAAATTATTTTGCTACCTATCCCAATGTATATTTTACAGGAGATGGTGCCTTAAAAAATGAAGAGGGTTTTTACCGCATTACGGGCAGGGTTGATGATGTGCTGAATGTAAGCGGGCATCGCATAGGCACAGCCGAAGTGGAAAATGCCATTAACATGCATGCCGGTGTGGTGGAAAGTGCTGTAGTAGGTTATCCGCATGATATAAAGGGACAAGGCATTTATGCTTTTGTTATTTATAACGGCCATCATGGAGATGAAAATATGCGGCGGCAGGATATTTTACAAACTGTTACAAGAGTGATAGGTGCGATAGCAAAACCTGATAAAATTCAGTTTGTAAACGGCCTGCCCAAAACACGCAGCGGGAAAATTATGCGGCGTATATTAAGAAAAATAGCTGAAGGAGAAATGCAGAACCTGGGTGATACCACTACATTGCTTGACCCAGGTGTTGTTGAAGAGATAAAAAATGGAAAACTTTAATCAGTTAATATTTTATTTCTTTAAACATATGCTCACAGGCATTTAATTTTATTTCTCCTTCCCGTATTAATTTTTTTGTTGTGCCTTCTTCAATTTCAAATTTAATTTTATACACCCCGGCTTTTAAGTCGTACAAATATTCCAGCGTCTTTGGTAATATTTTTAATGACAAAAAACCAGTTTCATAAAGATTGCCGTTTCTCTTGTATAAGCTTACCAGCAGTGGTTTTTCCATTGAGTTTTTAATACTCATATCAGTTATGTTTTTTAATGCACAACTGTCTTTCTTTTCAACAGTAGTTTTTAATGGCTGTGCATATTTTGGTGTTTTAAAAACACGAACTAATTCTACCAGCGTTTTTCCGCCTTCTATAATATTGTTTGCTGTGTTATTTTGTGCAGTTGTGCTAAAATTCATTAAGACAGTTACTGCTAAAATCATTCTTCTCATAACCGTAAGTTTTATTTATCTATACAAAAGAAGATGCTTTGTTTTTACTGTTTACATAAAATCTTTTACCCAATAAAAAAAGAGTCCTGTTAAAGGGACTCCTTTTTTATTATCTAACAATAATTTTAATACCCAAAAATTTCCTCCAGGCTTAACTTCTTTACCTCTCCGAATTTTTGCATATCATCTATACTTAATTTCTTTTCAGAAGCTACAATAGCATATGTATATGGCTTGTTAGCTATATACTCACTATGAAATTTCTTTAATTCGTTATAGCCGATCTTATCAACGGCCGTATAAGTTGTTTTACGGATGTCTTCATTCAATCCCTTACGCTGTGCAGCCAGGTAATTGAAAATAATACCGTCCTGTGTAATACGTTCTGTTTCTATATCTTTTTTAATTCCGGCACGTGCATTTTTAATATTCTCCTGCACATTGGGAAGATCATTCAGCAATTCATTCATAGCCACAACCGATTCTTTGAATTTATCTGCCTGGCTACCCACGTAAGCTAAGGTATAGAACGGATCTTCTTTTTTATCAGGCTTTGCGTAAAAAGCAAATGTTGAATAAGCCAATGCTTTGCTTTCCCTGATGGTTTGAAAAACCAATCCACTCATACCACCACCAAAATAATTATTAAAAATGTCTACTACAGGTTCTTTATCGGCACTATATGGCGCTGTATTTCTTACCCAGCGTACTTCTGCCTGCACCATATTATAATCTGCAAATAAAACCTGGTTTTTACTTTGAACGGTATTGGTAAATGTAGCAGGGGCAGGCACTGTATTAAATACCGCCGGCACAAGGTGTATGGTTTTTAGTGTTGTGGTAAGTGTAGCCAGTGGCTGAGGGCCATAATAAATTATTTTATGCGGATTGCTGTTGAGGTTATGCAGCATGTTTACCAATTCATCAGCAGTTAAATTATTCAGCTCTGCATCGGTTAAAGTATAATTGAAAGGATTGTTTTGACCATACCTGGCATAACTTACCAGGCCATTTAAAATGGCTCCTTTATTTGCTTTGGCATCATTGCGTGATTTAGCAATTCTTGCTTTTAAAGATTTCAGCGCAGCTTCATCAGCTTTGCAATTCTTTAAAACATCTTCAAATAAGCGGACAGCTTCAGCAAAATTATCCTGCAGGCCTTCAATAGTTACCGTGGTAAACTCCGTAGAAGCACTTACGGTAAAACTGCAGGCTATTTTGTAAAATGCTTTTGTTATTTCTTCGGCATTCATTTTATCAGTACCTAAAAATTGCAGGTATTGAGCTGCAAGACTTAATTTCTTATCATTCCATGTGCCCATTTCAAACCGGTAACGCAGGCGAAAAAGGCTGTTGTCTTTATTCTGAACATATAAAACTTCAGCAGGCCCAACCTTTGATTTTTGTAGGTCTTTATTGTAATCCAGCCAAACCGGTTTAACCGCTGTAGCAGGCATATTATTTATCTTCTTTACAAATTCCGACTGGGAATCACGATTTGTTTCTACAGGTGTAATAGGTGGCTTTTCCACCTTGGTAATGTCTTTATTTTCTCCTTTACGCTTTAATACCACTACATAATTATCTGCAAAATATTTGTTCGCAAAAGCCACAATATCTTTCTTGGTTATTTTAGAAAGCATATCGGTATAAGCAACCTGTTCCTGCCAATCCAACTCCGATGTAAAAGCATCCATAAGGTTACTGGCCCTTGAGCTATAGGTTTCTGTAGCCTGTATGGTATTCTTTTTAAGGTTATTGATAATAGAGGTAATGAGGTTATCATCAAAATTTCCTTTTTTAAGGTTCTCTATCTCACCCAGCATCAATCCTCTTACATCATCCAGCGACTGGCCAAGTGTAGGCCTGGCCTGCATATACAGGATACCATAATCAATCAGGTTAAATGCAGAAGCTGATGCACTTAATAATTTTTGTTTTTTTACCAGGTTCAGGTCCATCAACCCTGCTTTACCGTTGGTAAGAATTTGTCCTACAAGATCAGCAAGCAAAACATCCTTTGATCTGTTACCCGGCAAACGGAAACCAATGGTAACATTCTCTGCATCGGGACCTACAACCTCAGCAACAATTGGGGAAGTGATGGGCTGCTCAGGCTGAAAGGTATATTTTGCCAGAGGTTTGTTTTGCATGAAGCTAAACGTGGCATCTATTTTTTTGATAATTACATCAGGATTAAAATCACCACTCATGATCACTGCCATATTGTTGGGCACATAATATTTATTGTAATATTTTCTGATCTCAACAAGCGAAGGATTTTTTAAATGCTCAATAGTACCGATGGTTGTTTGCAAACCATAATTGTGATTTTTAAACAACTCTGCAAAAAGCTTTTCGGTAACTCTCCTGCCATCACTATCCAGTCCACGGTTTTTTTCTTCATATACTGCTTCCAACTCAGTGTGAAAAATTCTAAGTATAGGATTTCTGAACCGTTCGCCCTGCACAGCCAGGTATTTATCAATGGCATTGGCAGGCACATCATCGGTATATACCGTTTGTTCAAAAGAAGTAAAGGCATTGGTGCCCTGAGCTCCCATCGAACTCATCATTTTATCATATTCATTGGCAATAGCATATTTTGATGCAACACCCGAAACAGAATCAATACGGTGATATATGGCCGCACGTTTTGCAGGATCAGTTGTTTTATTATACTCTTCATACAAAGCATCAATTTTATCCAGCTCGGGTTTTTCTTTGGCCCAGTTCAATGAACCATATTTATCAGTCCCTTTAAATACCATATGCTCCAGATAATGTGCAAGCCCGGTGTTAGTAGCAGGATCTGTTTTACTGCCGGCCTTTGTGGCTACATAAGCCTGTATGCGGGGGTCTTTGCTGGTAGGACTCAGGATTACAGTTAGCCCGTTCTTCAGTGTATAAAACCTTGCTTTAGCAGGATCGTTGGTTACATACTTATAAGTGTACCCACCTGAAGTTGCTTCTTTCCACTGGTATTTACCGTTTTGTGCATTTACTGCAGCACTCAAACATACAAGGCTCAACAAAAACAAGGATTTAATAAAACGCATAGATTAAATTTTAGAATTTTGAGCGCCAAAAATACAATTATTGGCAGTTAATAACTTACCATTCCCAACAATAATTATACATTTGAACAAATTTTAACTGTTATAATGAGAATTGTTTTAAAAACTCTCCTCCGC
>JAYURR010000232.1:0-2665 GCA_043756605.1 Chitinophagaceae bacterium | reverse complement strand
ACAACAGTAGTTTTTTTGCAGGCATTACAGCCAATGTTTTTGCAGCAAACGGTATTACCGTTTATTTGTTTGAGGCGCTGCGGCCCACGCCGGAACTGAGTTTCGCCATACGTAAAAATGGTTGCAAGGGCGGCGTGGTTTGCACTGCAAGCCACAACCCCAAAGAATACAACGGCTACAAAGCTTATTGGGATGATGGCGCACAAATGGTGCCGCCGCATGATAAAAACGTAATAAAAGAAGTTGAAAAAATTGCGTCGGTTGATGATGTTAAATGGAGCGGTGGAGAAGATAATATAGTTATGATTGGTGAGGCAATGGATGCTGAATATCTTGACATGGTAAAGAGTCTGAGTGTTTACCCGGATGTTTGTGCAGCACAAAGCGATCTTAAAATTGTGTACACACCCATACACGGTACAGGAATAATATTGGTGCCAAAAGCATTGGAAAAATTTGGATTTAAAAATGTACATATTGTAGAAGAGCAAAGTACACCCGATGGAAATTTCCCCACAGTTATTTACCCCAACCCGGAAGAAACTGAAGCCATGAGCATGGGCTTAAAAAAAGCAGCAGCATTGGATGCAGATATTTTATTGGGTACCGATCCGGATGCAGACAGGGTTGCCATTGGCGTAAAAAATAAAAAAGGAGCCTGGGTTTTATTAAACGGAAACCAAACCGCCTTGCTGGCATTTAATTATATGATTGAGGCCCGAAAAGCAAAAGGCATTGCACAGCCGAACGATATGGTAATTAAAACAATTGTTACCAGCGATATGATTGATGTGGTGGCCAAAGCCAACGGCGTAGCCTGTTACAACGTGCTTACCGGTTTTAAATGGATAAGCAAACTCATTAAGGAAAAAGAGGGCAAAGAAAATTACATTATTGGTGGCGAAGAAAGTTTTGGCCTGATGATTGGCGATAAAATACGTGATAAAGATGCCATAAGTGCCGTGGCATTAAGTTGCGAAATGGCCGCTTACGAAAAAAGCAAGGGCCGTACTTTGTATGATAAGCTGATTGACCTTTGCCTGCAATATGGGTTTTATAAAGAGAACCTGGTAAGCGTTACCAAAAAAGGAATGAACGGTGCCAAAGAAATTGCAGCCATGATGGAAGGCTACCGCAGCAATCCGCCAAAAACAATTGATGGTGCTGCTGTTACTGAATTGCTTGATTATGAATTGCAGGTTGGTAAAAACCTGGTGAGTGGAAAAACCTGGAGCATTGATCTTCCTAAAAGCAATGTATTACAATTTGTATTGGCTGATGGTACAAAAATATCGGCCAGGCCAAGTGGTACCGAGCCTAAAATAAAATTTTATTTCAGCGTAAATACAAAACTTGCCGATGCTGATGCTTTTGATGCTACAGAAAAATTGCTGGATGAAAAGATTGCGAGGATTGTGGTGGAGATGGGATTGAAATAGTGTTACGGTGAGCCATACGCCGCGGCGTATGGCTCACCGCTTTTTACTTTTAACAAATCGCCGTCATACTAGTTCAGCCAACCGCCGTCTGGGTTTGTAACCGCTGACGGGGTTTGCCAAACCCCGACGGCGGCTATCAGCCCCGTCGGCGGTTTAAAAAGGCTGTAACAAAAATGAAAGATAAAGCCAACCGCATTTTACTGCTTACATTTTTTTATCTTGCAAACACTAATGAGAAATTACGAAGATAGTTACCAGCACAAAGGCCTCCGCAAAAAGCTGATGGATTTATTGAGAGAGAAAGGCATCAGCGATGAAAATGTGTTGCAGGCCATGAACAATATTCCCCGCCATTATTTTTTAGACAGCGCTTTTGATAAGATCGCTTACGAAGACCGTGCATTTCCCATCAGCGAGGGGCAAACAATTTCTCAACCCTACACGGTTGCTTACCAAACCCAGTTGCTGCAGGTAAAAACCAACGAAAAAATACTGGAGATTGGTACCGGAAGTATTTACCAGGCAACGGTTTTAGCTGAAATGAATGCCAAAGTATTTACCATTGAGCGGCAGAAAAAACTGTTTGATAATACAAAGCTGTACATCTTTAAAAATCAATATTCCAATCTTAAATTTTTTTATGGCGATGGATACGAAGGCTTACCAACGTATGCGCCGTTTGATAAGGTTATTATAACAGCAGCAGCACCTTTTATACCCCCAAAATTAATTGAGCAGTTAAAACCCGGCGGTAAAATGGTTATACCGGTTGATGAAGATCATCACCAGCGCATGTTGCGCATTACAAAAAATGCCGACGGTACAACCAGCGAAGAAGCTTTTGAAAATTTTAGTTTTGTACCGATGCTGAGTGGGAGGAATGGTTAAGCAGGATTGTAGATTTTAGATTTACGATTGTAGATTTGTTTAGCTTTATGCAGATGGAGTACCAACTTTAAACCATTAAACTTTAAACCTTTTAAACGCTTTCCCTTGCGCTTCTTTTCTAAAATAACTGTTTTTTGCAACGCCTGTTTTTTGGTGGCTGTTGTTTTTTGGTATCTGGAAAAACAGCCCCACGAAGGCAAAGGGCTCCAGGCTATGCCACTTCCCTGGCTGGAAGGCACTTTTGTAATACTGGGTTACACCGCCATCATTGTAAACCTGCTGTTTTTGCTGTTAACGTTTATTTTCTATTCTTTTAAAACGGATATTAAAATTCCCCG
>JAYURR010000231.1:0-23786 GCA_043756605.1 Chitinophagaceae bacterium | reverse complement strand
CCTACCTTAACCGTACTTTTATTTTGCCTTTGCAAATGAGGAACACGTATGTTTTTTCTTTGGCAGATACTTTAAAAGCAGTGCCCAGCTACAACTGGCGGGGTGCATTGGAACCTTTTAATTTTTTAGACCAGGTTTATGGTGATAAAAATATTTACACAACGCCCCGTGATCTGCTTATTTGGGACAGGGCCTTAACCTCCGGCTTAATTTTTAAACCCGAAACGCTTGACCAGGCTTATGCCCCTTACAGCAACGAAAAACCTGGCATGCGTAATTATGGGCTTGGCTGGCGCATGAATATTTTTCCGGATGGTAACAAAATCATTTATCACAATGGCTGGTGGCATGGCAGTACTGCCACTTTTATACGTTTGCTCAAAGAGAAAGCAACCATTATTGTAATTGGCAATAAATTTACCCGGGCCGTTTATCATGCCAAAGTACTAACATCGCTTTTTGGAGATTATTACCTGCCGGTTGAGGAGGAAGAAACTTTAGCGAAAGATTCAACTAAATTATCTCCCGCAGTTTTAAAGTACGATACTTTGCAAAACCGCCATACTAAAAAAACAAAAAAGATTTTAAAGGATAGTGCAGGCATCTCTCAATAAAAAATAATATTTAAACATAAAAGTGCAGATTTTGCAGGTTATGCAGGTTTTTACTCACAATGTGCAATATTTTTATTGCAATTTTGCCGTTTTATGCACTTAAATTCCTAATTTGAACGCAATAACTAACGAATGCTAAAAAGGGAAAGACAGGCGTACATTGTACACCAGGTAAATTTGCACAATAAGGTATTGTCTAATACCCTTAGTTCGCAAATAGATGTTTCGGAAGATACCATCCGCCGTGATTTACAGGAGCTGGATGAAAAGGGTAAATTAATAAAAGTGCACGGTGGTGCCTTATCACATGCCTTCAACGATTTTACATATCCCTCAAAAAATATTTACTCGCAGGATAATAAAAAAATTATTGGCCAAAAAGCCGCTGCACTTATTAAAGACGGCATGTTTGTTTTAACCGGCGGCGGCACCACCATTATTGAAATGGCCAGATGTTTACCGGTAAATTTATCTGCCACATTTATATCGGGCAGTGTGCCGGCCATTGTAGAGTATATGCACCATCCGCTTATTGATGTAATTGTAATTGGAGATAAACTATCTAAAAATTCAAAAATAACCGTGGGTGCCGATGCCATTGACAGGATAAAAACGCTGAAACCCGATCTGTGTTTTCTTGGTATCAACGCATTGGATGTGCAGCACGGCATAACCGACAGCGATTGGGATGTGGTACAATTAAAACAAACTATGATTGAGGCATCGCAAAAAGTAGTTTGCCTTACCATTGCCGAAAAAATAAATACCATACAGCCCGTAAAAATCTGCGGTTTAAATAAGGTAGATATTTTAATAACCGAATTACCAAAAGATCACCCGATGCTGCAACCCTATGTGGATGCAGGTATTACCGTAATGTAAACAAAGTTTAACTAAATATTTTTTAACAAACCAAAACAAAACGTATGAGAAAATTTACAAACAGATTAATTGCTTTTCTGTTTTTCCTGGTCCCGCTGATAACGCAGGCGCAAAGCCCTGTTACCGGTAAGGTGCTTGATGAAAAAGGCAACCCGGTTGTGGGAGCCTCTGTTGTATTAAAAGGCGCTAAAACAGGCACAAAAACAGATGCAAACGGAAACTTTACCATTACCGCCAAACCCGGCGATGTACTGGTTATAACCTCAGTTAATTTTGGCACACAGCAAACCAAAATAAAAGATGCCGGTGCGGTTACCATAAATATGATTGCCACAGATGGCACCATGGATGAGGTTTTGGTAACTACTGCGATGGATATTAAAAGAGATCCCAGAGAACTTGGCTATTCGGCACCAAAAATAAGTGGTGCAGAAGTACAGGAAACACAACGTGAAAATTTTCTGAATGCATTAGCGGGACGTGTAACAGGTGTAAGTATAACACCCACAAGTGGTAATGCCGGGGCTTCTACAAACATCGTACTCAGGGGTTATAATTCATTATCGTTAAGCAATCAACCTTTATTTGTTATTGATGGGGTTATTGTAGATAACTCAGTTGTTGATGAAAACAGTAATGGAGGATCGGGATTGGGATTGGTTGAAAATACTACCAGAAATGTAAACCAAACCAGCAACCGTGGAAACGATTATACCAACCGGGTTGGAGATATGAATCCGAATGATATAGAAAGCTACACCATTCTAAAAGGACCGGAAGCAACAGCTTTGTACGGTAGCCAGGCAAGTTCGGGAGCAATCATCATAACTACCAAAAGAGCAAAGCTTTTTGTTTCCAGAAAAATCAAGCTCGGAGCCGTTAATTATGATAACAGTTTTCGCTTACAGTTTGTAGAGCGGCTGCCTGAAATATTTACAGATTACAACATGGGAATTAATGGCAGAATAGACAGCACATTTGCGTATTTTGGACCAAAGTTACCTGCAGGTACTGTTAGAAAAAATCAAGCTAAAGAATTTTTTAAAACAGGTTTCTCACAAACACATAATTTAACGGTTGATTTTGGTAATAAGGCATTGGCCTTCAGATTATCAGGTTCTGCGTTTGATCAATCAGGTACTATCCCAGATAACAAATACACCCGCTATACCGGAAAAATTGCAACAACCATTAAGATTAAAAAGCTGATAGAAATATTGCCTTCTTACACCTATACTTACAGTGTTAATAAAAAACCTATCCGCAGCTCAAATGGCTACCTAACTACGTTATTGCGCTGGCCGGTAAATGATGATCTTGCTAATATCTATAACTCCGATGGTACAAAAAGAGAAATTTACACATCAGGCGATGCAAATGATGAATTTGATAACCCGCTTTGGAATGTTAAGAGTAACAGAAGCTATGATAAACTGAATAAACAAAATGCTACACTGGGTATTAACATTTTCCCTTTTAAATGGCTAACTGTTAATGGCAGATTTGGTTATGAAACTTTTAAAAACGATGGCTGGACTTTTTATCACCCAGAAACCTTTTTGCTTTCAAGAGCATTGCGTGGACAACAGGATAACTATTACAGAAAGTATGAGGGTTATAATCATACCATAACAACTACCGCCAAACACTCGTTAGGTAAATTTAATGGCAGATTAATGGTAGGTACCATGTGGCAGGATTATAAAACCAGCGCATGGTCTAACCTGGGAACAGGCATTGCTGATCCTGTAACCTTTCAGTTTGATCCAAAGCTGGTAGGAGATTCAAATAATTCGAACCCTGTTACCAGGGGAAGGTTATATCGCCCTAATGTTTTTGGCACATTCAACTACAGACAAACAAGGCAACTTGCCTATTTTGGAGAAGTTGCATTAAACTGGAACAATATTGTTTTTATAAATTATACCCATCGTTTTGAAGAGGGTTCTACATTGCCAAAACAAAACAGAAGAGTAAATTACCCAGCCGGTAGTATGAGTATTATATTTACTGATTTAATTAAGCCACTTAAGAAAAGTAATTTCTTAAGTTATGGAAAACTAAGAGGCTCATTGGCAAATACTGCAAAAGCAAACAGCCCTTATTCAAATCAGTCTGTATTTACCCTGCAAACATCAAGCGGTGGTGGTTATGGATATGATTTTACCAACAACAATTTTCAGTTATTGCCCGAAAGGCAATCAACATATGAATTTGGAACCGAGCTTAGATTCTTTAAAAACAAACTTTCTCTTGATTTAACCTATTATAATACGCTCAATAAAGATCAGATACTTGAATTGGTTAGAACAAGCTATGGTACCGGATTTATTTTAAACACCTTAAACCTCAGCAGCACCCGCAATCAGGGAGTAGAGATAGCATTAAACTATAAAGCTATTCAAAAACCAGGCTTAAGCTGGAACATTGGCCTAAACTTTACCAAAAGCTGGAACAAGCTGTTAACATTGCCTGATAACCTTCCGGAGTTTTATATTTCTGACACCTGGTTGTTTGGAAATGCCAGAGCAGGTTTAAGAAGAGGCGGACCAACAACCAGTATCACATCTGCAGGTTATGCCCGTAATAATGCAGGGCAAATTCTGGTTGACCCTACAACCGGATTCCCGGTACAGGATCCTAATTTTTTAGTTAGAGGTGATAGAAATCCTGATTTTACTTTAGGCATTAATAACTCTTTAAAGTATAAAAACTGGACGGTAAATATGCTGTGGGAAGCAAAAGTTGGTGGTGATGTTTTTAATGGCAATGAACTGTTTTTAACTACCATCGGTCGCAGCAGATTAACAGCAGACAGGGAATCACCACAAGTATTCAATGGAGTTTTAAGAGATGGGCTTGAAAATACTACAACCCCAACTAAAAATAACATAGTTGTATTACCGTACTTAAATCAGGGTTATTATACCGCAGCTTTTCCAGAAGAATATTTTATTGAAAAAGATGTAAGTTATATGAGACTTAGGGATTTAACCATCAATTATAATTTTGCTAAAATGATTAAGAAGACGAAATGCTTTAAATCGCTTAGTGCATTTATAACTGGCAATAACTTAATACTTATCAGTAATTATACCGGTGCCGATCCTGCAGTTAATGGCACTACGCCAGGTACACGTGGAGTTGGTGCTTTTGGATTTGATTTTGGAACCGTAGCCGAACCTATCAGTTTAAATATTGGCCTGCGTGCAGGCTTTTAATAAAATTTAAAATAAAATTTATGAAATCAATTAAATTATTAACCGCTGCTGCACTATTGGGATTTTGCTTTGCATCCTGCACCAAAAAACTGGATGAGGCTTATGCAAACCCCAACGCACCGGTAAGGGTAAAACCCTCTGAGCTATTACCTCCCCTGCAGTATCAAATGGCTATCAATGTTCAGGAAGACTTTATGTATATGGGCACAACAGCACAGGTTTTTGCCTGCAGATTTACATTAGCTAATGTACCTGCTGTTACCAGAGACCGAACTATTGTAAGGCATGAGCAAATGGGATATTTTGCCAATATTGATAACAGCGGAAACATCTGGCGTATGCACTATTGGAACCTTGGCCAGAATTTAAACCGCATGATTGACTGGGCCGCTGAAGATAATCTTTGGGATTATGTAGGTGCCGGATATGCAATACAGGCATGGAGCTGGCTTACACTTACAGATTATCATGGCGAAGTGATACTTGATGAAGCTTACAACACAAGCCTGCTTTCTTTTAAATACAATACGCAAGATCAGGTTTATGCTCACGTACGCAACCTTTGCGCTAAAGCATTGGAAAATTTTGACAAACCCGTTTCAGGAAGTGACTTTGCGAAAGCCGACCAATGGTTTTATGGTGGAGATATAAACAAATGGAAAAAATTTGTGTATGGTATTATGGCAAGAAGTTACAGTCATCTATCAAACAAAGCTTCTTTCCGTGCAGATTCGGTAATTTATTATTGCGATAAAGCGATGCAGACTCCCGCCGAAGATGCAACATATAAGTATGCAGGCGGCGCAATCAATAATCAGAATAATTACTGGAGTCGTTTCAGGGGTAACAACCAAACCCTTCGCCAGTCTAAATACATTGCCGATTTAATGCAGGGAAGACAAGGAGTTGGAAGCACTTTTGAAAATGTTGATGATCCACGCAAATGGTATATGTTATCTACCGGCACTGGTGCTGATGTTGATAGCATATTTGGTATTGAAGTAACCAAAGGTGAAATACCATTAGCTGCAACAAAGAGGCCTGTAAATTTTTATGGTGCACCGGCTATTCCAGGCGTTGATACTGCCCGTTTTATTTTCAGAGATAATGCAGAATTTCCTTTTATGACATCCAGCGAAATTCAGTTTATGAAAGCAGAAGCAGCATTTAGGTCTTCAAACAAGGGCCTGGCCTTATCGGCTTACAAGCAGGGCATTTCACAGCATTTTGATATGTTGTTAAATAAGTACAATGTAAATATTCGTCCGGCCCGGGTTATGACAACGGCTACAAGAGATGCTTTTTTAGCAGATACAAGGGTTGTTCCAATAAGTTCTGCCAGCCTTACTTTAAGCCATATCATGCAACAGAAATTTATTGCTTTATGGGGATATGATGTTTTAGAAACCTGGACAGATTTAAGAAGGTATCATTACAGGGATCTGGATCCGGCAACCGGTCAGCAGGTTTATTTTTCATTTACAGAACCACAGGGGTTAGATTTATGGGTTGATAACGCAGGTAAAAAGAGTTACCGGGTAAGACCAAGATTTAACTCGGAATATGTATGGAACATTGCAGAACTTTCAAAATTTGGAGGCAATCTTTTGGATTATCACACCAAAGAAATGTGGTTTTCATTACCTTAATTTTAACATTAAATAAGAAATTATGAAACGAATAATATTTTCAACTTTTATAGCATCGGTTTTTTTAACTGCATGCGTAAAGAATGATTTAAACGAGAATGATGTGTATAAGAAAAGAACTGTGGATTATGCACTTGTGAGGTTTGTACATTCTTACACATCCTTAACACCAACATTAGCCACAACGCCAAACGGCCCCATAGTTGATTTTTATATTAACAATGTTAAGATGAATGCCAGTGCATTGGCTTATACAAACTTTTATCCAAATACATCTGGTGGTGGTGCTTTTGCAGAAGTACCAAGCGGTGTAGTAAACATTAAAGCAGTTTTAAACAGGCCAACCGGTGGTGGCTTACCCAGCGATACCATTGCAAGTGGCAATTTCCGGTTAGGGCCAAATGTATCACACAGTATTATATTGGTTGATACATTGCCCAACCCTACTCCTTTTAATCCAACTTTATTGGTAGCGCAGGAAGCAGTTAGCATTCCGCCTTACGGAAAGTTTAAAGTAAGGTTGATGAACATGATCGCTACCAATGAACAGTACGAAATTTTTAACGCAACTTCTGGAATTGTATTAACAGGACCCATTGTTTATAAAAATTTCTCAGAGTGGGTAGAATTACCAGCAAACGGAGTAGCACAAACCTATCAATTACGTGTTGTAGGTTCTACAACGGCCATTGCTACAACCACAACAGCACTTACAAACTTAAGGTCGTACACGTTTTGGGCCAGGGGTACAAACCCTGCAATTGTTGTAGGTCTGGGTGTTGCAAGCAGGGCAAGAAGTATGGTGACAATGATTACACAATAGCATTTTAGAATTAAAATTTATTAGAGCCGGTAGTTTAAAAGCTATCGGCTCTTTTATTGGAAAAAAATCACGACCCACAAACCATGTCACTTTTCTACTCATTTCCCTTTATCAACTCCACAATCAAACCTTTCTTTTTCGGGTTCACATACGGGCAATCAATAATCACCACCGCATCAAAACCTTTTGCTGCTGCTTTTTCTTTTTCAGTAAAAATTATAATTCCTCTGCCGGCATGGCCTTTAAAATTGGGTTTGCACAAACCAAAAAAATCTTTTTTTGATAACAGCCCATTTCCATTGCTGTTTGAATTTTTTGTGCAGGAGTAAAAAGCTATTTTCTTATTTGTAAAATCAAAGCCGCCGCTGGCGCTAATATTTTTAATTTTTCTGGTGGGGTAGGTTGTAAAAAACAGGCTGTCTAAAATCTTTATTTCGTATTGGTTCAATACCGGGTTAATATCAAGTCCGCAACTATCTAATGGGTTAATTTGTGCGTAACATGCCTGATGCGTAAAATTAATCAGGAGCAGGATGAGTACTTTTTTCAATTTCATTTTATCAAAATTTGCCGATATCAGATTTTGAATTTGCTTTATTTCCTCTACCCAAAAAACAAATAACAAACTGCAATGCTGGTAATAATGCCCACCAGATCGGCCAACAGCAATTGCACAAAACCTGATTTTGTGCGTTCGTACTATTACGTTGTAGTCCAATCTTCTATTTTAATTCCGCTGATACGTTTGAAGTGATTTGTGTTGTTGGTAACCATTATCAACTTATGGGTTACAGAAGTAACGCCAATTAAAAGGTCAAAATCGTCAATTGGTATTCCTGCCTTTTGTAGTCGTGCCTTTTCTTTTGCATACAAGTCCAACGAATGGAAAATTGGAAGTATTTGTACGCCTGTTAAAAAATTGTCCAAAGCTTTTTTATTCTTTTCAGACTTCTCACTTTTCTCAACACCAAATTTTAATTCTGCCAAAGTTATCTCAGAAATAAAGCAATTGTCTGCAATTGCTTTGTCAAACTTTGCTTCGAGATCAAACTTGCCTTTCATGTAAAATATGGCAATGTTGGTGTCAATAAGATATTTTTTCAAAACGATTCGATTTGTCTGGTAGCAACTCTGCTGCTACGGATTTCTTCAATAATTTCTTCGGCGGTCTTTTTTGAGTCAAATGCACCAAAGGCTTTTTTAAAAGATGATTTTTTGTTGGTGAGGTCAGTCTTAACAGAAGCCGTTAACTTAGTTATAAGGTCAAGTTTGTTGTTTGTGCTTAGATTATCTAAAAGCCCAACATAACCGTCAACGATTGTCGTATTTATTTCTGTAATTTTCATATCAACAAATTTAAGGTAAAATCTCTAAATTATATAGTCGGTATCATCTGTACCATGCCCTTTCAAACATTCGCAACGGGTTACTTTGTGCGTAACATAAATGATCAGTAAAATTAATCAGGAGTACAATCAGTATTTTTCCAATTTCATTCCAAACAAAATTTATTGATGCAAGGTTTTGAATTTGCTGTATTTCCTCTACCCAAAAAACAAATAACAAACTGCAATGCTGGTAATAATGCCCACCAGATCGGCCAGCAGCATGGCTCCTATGGTGTACCGGGTATTTTTAACGGCAATGGCGCCAAAATAAACAGCTATCACATAAAAAGTGGTATCGCTGCTGCCCTGCAAAACGCAGGCAAGCCTTCCGGCAAAAGAGTCGGGGCCAAATGTACGCATGGTATCCACCATCATACCCCTGGCGCCACTGCCGCTCATTGGCTTTATAAGTGCAGTGGGCAAGCCATCTACAAAACGGGTATCGGCACCAAAAGCTGCAAACATGGTTTTTATACCTTCAATAATCACATCAAAAGTTCCGCTGGTACGCAATAGCGAAATAGCCACCAGCATACCAACTAAGTAAGGTATAATTTTTACAGCTACTTCAAAGCCGCCTTTGGCTCCTTCAATAAAAGCATCAAACACATTTATCTTTTTATACAATCCACCCAAAACAATAATAAAAAATATAAGCAGAATAATGCCGGTGCTTAACTGCTCACTAAAAATATTTACGCCCACTGTATTTAAACTGCTTATAAAAAATACCAAGGCAGCTATAATGGCCGAAATACCCAATATCCAACCCAAAATAACCGGTTGCAACAGTTTAATTTTTTGTTTAAAACTAACAATCAGCAATGCTGCCATGGTGGCTACAAAAGTGGCAACTAAGCAGGGTATAAAAATGTCGGTTGGGTTTGCAGCCTTGGTACCATTAATGCCCACCGTAACTGCCCTTACTGCAATTACCGATGTTGGTATTAAAGCAAGGCCGGCGGCATGTAAACACAAAAACATAATTTGTGCATTGCTGGCAGTATCTTTTTTGGGGTTCAGTTCCTGTAAACTTTCCATGGCCCTGATGCCAAATGGTGTGGCCGCATTATCAAGCCCCAGCATATTGGCACTAAAGTTCATCATAATATGCCCGTGTGCCGGGTGGCCCTTGGGTACTTCGGGAAAAAGTTTTGAAAAAAACGGTCCCACAATTCTGGATAAAAAACGAATGCCACCGGCTCTTTCGGCAATACTCATAAAACCCATAAACAAGGCCATAATGCCAATTAACCCAATGCAGATATTTACAGCCGTAGTGCAGGTTGCAATAACGCCATCCATTGGTTTTTGCTTGCGGCCGGTTAAATAGGCTGCCTCCACTACCCTTGCGCTGGTAAACCTAGTCTGCAATTTTAAGGCACTGTCGTTTGTTGTTGCATTGCTGATGATGTATTTGGTTTCTTTATCAGCTTCTTTCTGCAAAACATAACCATAGTCTTTCATTTCTTTGGAAATGGCGGCGGTGGAACTACTGTCTAAAATGGATACATACTTAAAATCATCTTTAGAAGTGCCTGTAACCATGCGGCCAAAAATATCATCCCGGCTTTTGTTAAACATAAAATGATAACTGCCCACCAATAAAGCAATGATGATAAATGCCGACCATATTCTGCTTAATGCCATAGTGCGATTTTAGATTTTAGATTGCTGATTTTAGATTTTTTTAGATTTCTGCAGTTCAATCGGGTATGAAAATAGTATTTTAATGCCAATTAATTATCTAAAGCTAAACCTTACCTTTGCGTCCGATTTTAAAGCCTGTTATCATTACAGCAAATTGTAACCGGTAAAGGAAATCTAAAATCGTAAATCTAAAATCAACAATAGAAAATGGCTTTAAAAGCAGGAATAGTAGGATTACCCAACGTAGGAAAATCAACCTTATTTAATGCGGTTAGCAACAGTGCCAAAGCACAGGCAAGCAATTACCGTTTTTGTACCATTGAACCAAACACTGGCCTGGTAAACGTACCAGATGCCCGGCTGGATAAGCTGGCGGAGCTGGTTGTACCGGACCGTATTGTACCTACACAGATTGAAATTGTAGATATTGCCGGCCTGGTACGTGGTGCCAGCAAAGGCGAAGGTTTGGGCAATAAATTTTTAGCCAATATACGTGAGGTAGATGCCATTATACATGTGGTGCGTTGTTTTGAAGATGATAATATTTTAAGGGATGAAGGGCCCATTAACCCGGTTGGTGATAAGGAAATTATTGAAACCGAACTGCAGTTGAAAGACCTGGAAAGCGTTGACAAAAAAATGCAGCGTACCGAAAAACTGGCCAAGACAGATCCAAAAATGAAGGTGGAACTGGATACACTCACCCAATGCAAAAAACACCTGGAAGCAGGAAAAAATATCATCACCCTGGGTTTAAGTAAAGAAGAAAAATCGGCTATTGAAGATTTGTTTTTATTGACTGATAAACACATTTTATATGTTGCCAATGTTGATGAAGCCAGCATGCACACCGGCAATAAATACAGTGCTGCATTAACGGAGGCAGTAAAGAACGAAGGCAACGAAGTGATTGTTATGACAAATGCCATTGAAGCACAGATAGCCGAGTTTGATAATGCAGATGATAAAGCCATGTTTATGGAAGAATACAAAATGGTGGAGCCTGCACTGGATCGTTTGATACACTCAACTTATAAACTCCTGAACCTCTCAACCTACTTCACCGCAGGTGTACAGGAAGTACGTGCCTGGACGATAGGAAAAGGCTGGAAAGCACCACAGGCGGCCAGTGTAATACATACCGATTTTGAAAAAGGTTTTATTAAAGCCGAAGTAATTGCCTACGAAGATTTTTTAAAATATAAATCAGAAGCGGCCTGTCGTGAGAGCGGAAGGTTACGCATTGAAGGAAAAGAATACCTGGTGCAGGATGGCGATGTGATGCATTTCAGGTTTAATGTATAATGAACCCTTTATTTTTTAGGTAAGGCATATAAAAAGCAAAACCCCAAAGTATAACTTGCGCCAGTGACCTTGAGGTATCCATTATAAATTTAGTTAAGTTAATTAACTTGTACAAAAAAAGTTAATTAGCTATAGCTTATATGAAGATGCATTATTAAAGCCCCGAATAGGTAGATATAATCATGCCATTCTACATTTCAACTCAGAAAGCAATGATTCAGAATCACTTGCGCTAAGCCTTTACAATTTAAATATTAATTTGGCCACCTCTTTTTATCCAATTCTAAATAATTTTGAAGTATTATTTCGTAACAACGTTAATCATTTTTTGAGTCTCCATTTTCAAACAATAAACTGGATTATTGAGCAATGCAGTCAGGATGGATATTTCTCTTTACCAATATTTGAAGCATCAGAATATAAAGTGAGAGAAGATATAAAAGAAAATCATAAAAAATTAATTGAAGCTGGCCATTATACTCCTGATAAATTAGTAGCAAAAGTTTCATTTGGATTTTGGGTACATAAGTTTTCAGCAAAAGAATTTGTTGCTACCAACCAAACACTTCATAAAAGCTTTACTAACAGACCAAAGGATACAAAACCTAAAGATATTTTTAAGGGATTATACAAGATTTTAGAATTCAGAAACCGGGTAGCTCATTACGAGCCAATTATTTTTGACAAAGAAAACATAATTTCTACAGAAAAATCCAAACAGATTATTGGCTTAATTAAAACTTTTAGTAGCTGGATAAATAAAGATTATTAAACCCTGTTTGAAGACCATATTGCCATTTTACAAAGTAAAATAGAAGATGTTGATGCCTTTATTTTAAAAATTTCGAAGAAGGTTACTTAGCCCCAGACTGTGCATTTCAAGTTTAATGTGTAGTAAAGGCTACCTGCATACAAAACGGGCTTCTGAAAATTCAGAAGCCCGTTTGTTTTTAACTATTAAAATATTATTGTGGTCTTAAAACCTGGTCAATTTTATGAATTACGCCGTTTACATAATGTTGATCGCTGGTGCCATTTGGCTCCGGTGTTGGGTTGATGGCAATGTTTGAAGCGGTTGCATTGGCAGCACCTTTTACAGTTGCTGCACTAACAAACGGTCCGGTGAATGTAACTGCAAGACTTACACCCGGATGCGAAGGCACCGCACTGTTCAACAGCGTTCGGTAAGATGTTGCCGTAGTTGGAAAATTATTGGTAAATGCCCTGCTACCTAAAATATGATATACAACAATACCTTTTACAGTTTGTGTAGTAAGGTTGTTTGATCCTAAAAAGCCGATAAAAACTGCATCAGGTGCCGCAAGCGGAATTGCTCCTAAAGTTAATGCGTTAATCAGTTGTTTCATGGCAAGATTGGTAGGTACAAAAACTGTTAGGTTTGGCCCAAAATTACTAAACACCCAGATAAGGCTGGACGAATTTACAGGAGCAACACCGCTATCTGCACGGCTTACAGCCGCATTAAAAATGGTCATATCTGCATCAGCAGCAATTCTTTGATATAAAACCTTTGATGGCGGCACCGCTACAGCAGCCGATGTATGAATGATGCCATTGGCAGCCGTTGCATTAACTGCTGTTAATGGAATATTATTTATCCAGTTGCCATTGCGTGTACTTGGGAAAGTTAATAACCTAACCAAAGGATTAAAACCAGGAGTGCCGGCAGTTGGATTAAGATTGGTTGGGTAAAAGAAATTAGGAAAAGTGCCCGGTATGCTTGCCGTTGTAATTCTCTGCGAAATAATATTGTAATTAACAATACCTGCAGCACTTGCAACAGGAAGCACATTAGCAATAAAGCCTGAAAAAACTGCATCAGGTGAACCTGCTGGCACAAGGCCTCCAGATGCTGCTGTAACAAACTGGCGCACTGCGGCATTGTTTGGTACAAACATGGTAAATATATTCGACTTGTTATTTATTGTGGCCAGCATGCCTGATCTTACAATCATTCTGTAATACAAGCTGTCATCTGCTATGGTTGCAATTGTTTCGCCCAATGCAGGGCCTGCTGGTGCCACCACAACCGGTGTTGCAAACTGCTCCAGATCTTTATTACAGGCAGATAAAATAAACATCATTGCTGTAATGGCCAGCAAAAAATGAATTTTGATCTTTTTGGTTATATACTTCATAATTAAAATTTTATTTGTTTTTGTTTGATACTATTTAAGCCAGTTTATTAATAAATATTGTAACCAAAACTCAGGTAGTATAAACCACCTATCTGAGAGTTGCCTATTGCATTATAATAGTATTGATTGAGCAAATTGGTTGCACCCAGTTTTATTATTGATTTATTAGCCTTAGGTAATTTTAAACTAACCTGTGCATCCAGTGTTTGCACAACGGGCAGGTTGCCGGTTGCAAAATCGCCCTGGTAAAGAAAAGCACCCTGGTAACGATAAGCAACATTAAATCCTAAACGTTTGCCAGGACCAAAACCTGAATTACCTACATTAACATTGGCCTTGTATTTTGGTGCATTAAAATAAGCAACAAAATTACTTGGCACATCTTTCAATACATCCGAAGCCACGTTAGCACCGATTGTAAAGTTTAATGGTAATCTGTAATCAAAACTTAAACCAAAACCATAGGTTTTTACTTTATCAGTTGAGTTAACAGGTATAGAAAGTCTTCTGCCATTTAAAGTATCGCTTAGAGCAATAGCAGCACCGCTCTGCTGTACGGTAACTTTTCTACCTAAGAAATCTTTATATGTACCATAGTAACCATAAACATCAATCAGTAATTTACCCTGCATCATTAATCCTTTAAAACCGGCTTCAAAAGATGATAATGATTCTGGCTTAAGATCTGCCGGAGTAAACTGTACAATATTTCTGGCTCTTAAAGCATCATAATCGTAAGTTGGTTTTGCTGCAAAATTGTAAAACTCTCTAAAACCCGGGTTACCACCAATTAAGAAAACATTACTACCCACACCCAGGTTAATAAATTGCTGCTGGTTAGATGGGAAACGATAGGCTGTTTGATATGAAACACGGAAATTATTATTCTCTTTTATTTTAATCAAAGCTGTTGCCCTTGGAGTAATACGGCCTTTAAAGTTTTCATTTTTATCGTAACGGCCCGATACTGTTAAATGCAGGCGGTTCATAATTTTACGGCTCAATTGCATGTAAGCACCGTATTCCGAAATTTTAATTCTGCCGGTTGAATCAGCAAATAAAGTTCCTTCAGAATTTAATACATATTGCTTGTAGCTACCTCCAATTAACATATCAACCCACTTACCGGTTAAATGGCTCAAATTATAATTTCCTTCCAGACTATATAGATCTGATTTATCCAATAACAATGCACCGCCTGTTTTAATGGGTTTTTTACGAATTGAATCATAAGCCTGAACAAATCTTGAACTACCAGCAACCGGGCGTCCAACATCCGAAGTTGCACGGGCACCTGTGTGTGCATCTGCATCATTAGCACCTGCCAACCTTAATGCCAAATAGGTTTGAGAATATTGTGAAAACCAACCAGTTGCTCCACCACTTGGCTTCCAGCTTTCGTTAAATAAACGGGTTGCTACTGTGGTATTGTACGATTCTCCGGCGTTTTCCTGAGTTGTATATGCTCTTAAGTTCCAGTATCTGTTATTAAATTCAATTTTATACTGGCCCATTTTAAAATCTTTCAATGAATATCTTTCGCTACCGGTGTAAACCGTGTTACCGGTTCCCCAATAGGCTGCAATTGATGCTTCGGTGTGTTTTGCAACCTTATAATATAACGCTGCACCTAATTTAAAGTTTACCGTGTTTGGATTGGTAACCTCTTTTTCAGTGTAACCTGTACGTGATACATTGATAGGTGCGCCACCATTTAAAGTATCTATAAAGTTTTTAAGAAATGGGGCTGCAGAAGCACCTATTGCATTTAATACAGCGCTACGTATTTCTGCAGTAGTTTCATCTCCATAAACATTTATACCATCGTAATTTGGATCGCTTGCCCGGGTGCCTGCTTTTACACTACCACCTGTTGCAGCTCTTTGGTAATTTCTGTAATCACGGCCCTGCCAGTCTTTAGCCTGTAGCATTTCTGCATTAATTTTAAATGCAAATTTGTTAGAAACTTTTTGTCCCCAGCGCATGGTCCAGTTGTGGTAAGGAGATGCAGGCCTTTGGCTGTTAGAACCTACATGCATTAAACCTTCTTTTATTAACACAGATAAACCCTGGTATTTAAACGGATTTTTACTGTTTATAAGTAAAGTACCGTTCATACCACCGGCACCATATAATGCTGATGATGCACCTGATAAAAGCTCCATATTATCAACATCAAGCTCACTTAAACCGATGATAGATGCAACAGAAAAGTTGAGGCCCGGAGCCTGGTTATCCATACCATCAACCAACTGGTTAAAGCGGGTGTTACCACTGCTGTTAAAACCGCGGGTGGTGGGTGTTTTAAATGTTAAAGAAGAGGTGGTAACATCAACACCTTTAAGCGTACTTACCACATCGTAGTAACTACTTACCGGGGCATTGCGTATGTTGGCAGCACTCACCCTTTCAATTGAAACGGGCGACTCCAATATTTTTTGTGGCACCCTGTTGGCGGCAACCACAACTTCTTGTCCTAATAAATTGGTTGGTACAAATTCAACCTGCTTCATTTCAGCAGCATTTGAAATGGTTACTTCCTGCAACTCATATCCTACCGAAGAAATCAACAAGGTAACCGGTAATTTTTTCACCGTTATTCTGAAGTTTCCTTTATCATCTGTAAAAGTACCATTGTCTTCGCCTTTTACTATTACAGAAACAGCTCCCGATCCTTCCTTAGTACTGCTGTTTCTCACATTGCCGTTAATAGTTACATTTTGTGCAAAAGCCACTATCGTGATGATGTTGGCCAATAAAAATGTAACCAAATAGCTTGTTACTTTTCTCATATCTCGTGTTTTGGTTTTAAATTTTAAGCAAATTAAGCATTGTTACTTCTACCTGAAAAATTTATTTTCCATAGCTGTTAACAACTTGTTGTGTGCAATTGATTTGTTTTAAACCCGCTGATGGTATTTTAGCAGCATGAAATCGTTAAAATTTAAGCAACAAACGGGTTTTTACTCCGGCAAAGTAAGAGATGTTTACTCAATTTCCAACAATTATTTAGTAATGTTTGCCAGCAATCGCATATCTGCCTTTGATGTTATTTTACCACGCCCCGTACCTTTTAAAGGACAGGTATTAAACCAGATTGCTGCATACATGCTTAATGCCACAAAAGATATTTGCCCAAACTGGCTCCTTTCGGTACCGGCACCACATGTTAGTATTGGCAAAAGATGCGAACCTTTTAAGATAGAAATGGTAGTGCGTGGCAATTTAACCGGCCATGCCTGGCGCACTTATAATGCCGGGCAAAGGGTATTATGTGGGGTAGAAATGCCCGAAGGCATGAAGGAAAACGACTACTTTCCCACTCCAATTATTACACCCAGCACAAAAGCAAGTGAGGGCCACGATGAAGATATAGCTGCAACAGAAATAGTTGAAAATAAATTAGCCACCCAAGCCGAGTGGCAAACCCTATGCAATTATGCCCTGCAATTATTTGCCCGTGGCAAAGCCATTGCCGCCAAACAAGGGTTGATTTTGGTTGATACAAAATATGAATTTGGTAAAATTGGTGATACAATTGTTTTGATGGATGAAATACACACACCAGACAGCAGCCGTTATTTTTATGCAGATGGCTTTGAAGAAAGACAAACAAATAACGAACGCCAAAAGCAATTAAGTAAAGAGTTTGTACGGGAATGGCTTATTGAAAACAATTTTATGGGTAAAAAAGGCCAGACCGTGCCGGCAATGAGCGATGCCTGGATACAAACCATCAGCAGCAGGTACATTGAACTGTACGAAAAAATAATTGGCGAAAAATTTATGCCGGTTGAGTTGAGTGATGCCGAAACGGAGCGGTTGGTTGTGGAGGAGTTGGAGAAGCTGGATTTATAAAACCTATAAAGTAATCAGCTGTTTTTGCCCTTGTTCGGGAGCAATACACACGAGTAACTATGTATGGCTAAAGCATGGCTAAAGCATGGCTGCCGTATGGATGAAGCATAGTTAGAGCATGGAGAGTGTATGAATTACAAAAAAAGGAGTGTGAATTGGGCTTCATCCAGCGACGTATCGCAGTCTAAGCTTTTTTTGCCGGCGTAGGTAGACGCTTCTGCCTGCGTAGGTAGCCGCTTGCATTGCCGCCGCTTGGGTTTCGACCAGCGGCGTATTAAGATTTTCCTTTCAGTAAATTTTGCAAAATAAATATAACATTATTTATCTTTAACTTCTTAAATCGGTCTAAAGTAAAATTTGTTTTCAGAATGAATTATCCCATTATCTGGCCACAATTCTTTACTGCTACTATTCTGAATTGGCATCATTTATTGAAAGAAGATGAATACAAAGATATTCTAATCAACTGCCTTAAATTCTTAGTGAATGTTAAAAGAGTGGAAGTAAATGCTTTTGTAATTATGAGTAATCATATCCACATTATTTGGAAACCATTACATCATTACACACTTACGCAAATACAAACATCGTTTATGACTTTTACTGCAAAAGCCATAAAGAAAAAATTACTGGAGCATAAACCCAATGTATTAGAAACCTTGAAAGTTAATAAGTATGACAGAACCTATCAGATATGGAAAAGAGAGCCTTTAAGCATTGAGTTATTTACTGAAAAAACTTTCATGCAAAAAATTCAATACATTCATCAGAATCCTGTAAAATCAGGCTTGGTAATATTTGCAGAAGCATATAAATATTCATCGGCTAAATTTTATTTAACTGGGACTGACGAATTTAATTTTATTACGCATTATAGCGGTAGCTGATTTTTTGTTGACCATAGGGCATTGGGCTTCGGGCTACGCCGCTGGTTGAAACCCAGGCGGCGGCAGCAGTTTATAGATGATGCGGCTTACCTACGGCGGCAGAAGGAGGAAACGGAGCGGTTGGTTGTGGAGGAGTTGGAGAAATTAGTTCTTTAATAATATACCCCGTTGGCGGAGTTATTTTTAATGCCTCGTAGAGGCAAAAACCCGATAGCTATCGGGTGGTAGAGACATTAAAATATCTGAGAAAAGTGCCGTAGGCACAACAGATTGCCGGGATGTTCTATCATGCCTACGGCATTTATTTAAATTTATACCCTTTTTCTACCAATCTATTGTCCCTAACGGGACTAAATAAATTATCTCCGCCAACTGGTTGATATAGATTATACCATATAGAACTATTACAGTGTGATTATGTAGTCTGTCCTATACCACAAAGCACTATTACAGCATGATTGTATGGTTTGTGTTGTCCTCAAAGCACTAAAGCAGTGTGCTTTTATGGTCTGAGGTGTCCTCAAAGCACTAAAGCAGCGTGCTTTTATGGTCTGAGGTGTCCTCAAAGCACTAAAGCAGCGTGATTGTATGGTCTGAGGTGTCCTCAAAGCACTAAAGCAGCGTGATTGTATGGTTTGTGGTAGAAATTACTTTTTATTCATTTCATCCAACCTGGGCCGCAGCCGCTTTTTGCTTTTATTAAAAACCATCATACCCTTATCAATTCCTTTGCGTAATTCTATTTGATCTTCCAATGGCAGATTGTAAACTGATTGGCATTCAACCGTGCAGCAGCCATCGTATTGCTTTGCACATTCATCGCATTGAATAAATAATAAATGGCAGCCATCGTTTTTGCAATTGGTATGTGTATCGGCAGGTTTGCCGCATTGGTGGCATTTTGCAATTATATCTTCTGTAATCCGCTCTCCCAGCCTGTCGTCAAACACAAAATTTTTACCGATGAACTTTGTTTCTAGTCCTTTGGCTTTTGCTTCTCTGGCATAATTAATAATGCCGCCTTCTAAATGATACACATGGTTAAAACCATGATGCAGCATGTAGGCACTGGCTTTTTCGCAACGGATGCCGCCGGTGCAATACATAATGATGTTCTTATCCTTTTTATCCTGCATCATATCTACCGCCATCGGCAACTGATCTCTGAAGGTGTCGCTGGGTATTTCAATGGCTTTTTCAAAATGGCCCACTTCATATTCGTAATGGTTGCGCATGTCAATCACAATGGTATCATCGTGCAGCAGTAACTCATTCATTTGTTTTGCATTTACATAACTGCCTTTTTTTTGCATGCTGAAATGTGGATCAGTAATGCCATCGGCAACAATTTTTTCACGCACTTTTATTTTTAGTACCCAAAAACTTTTACCATCATCATCAACCGCAATATTCAATCGTATATTTTGTAAAGAAGAAATAGTATTGAGATAATTGCTGAAAGCATCCACATTACTATCCGGCACACTTATTTGTGCATTGATGCCTTCGGTTGCAATGTAAATGCGGCCAAATACTTTCAGTGCATTTAATGCCTGGTACATTTCATCACGAAATAATTTGGGATCATCAATTTTAAAATATTGGTAAAAGGAAATAGTAGTACGATGCTCCGTTTCGGCGCACAATAGTTTTTTTAATTCGGCCTGAGAAATGCGGTTGTGTAATACTGCCATAGTTTTAATTTGATGCCGGCAACATTGGTCTGACGACCTCGTTTGACCAATGTTGCCGGGAAATTTTTTGTAACATGGGGTCAGACGAGGTCGTCAGACCATGTTACAAAAAATTGGATGCTTGCAGGCAAACCAAATTGAGCAGCAAAGATATTGATTAAAAATTTATGGAGTTTCGTCCGCCACGGGTGTTGTTGTCAACACGTACACTGCTGCCCAAAATGCCACCAGTGCCAATGCGCAGGGCATATAAACCTTTTTTACCATCGCGGTAAGCCGTTACAAAATCAACCCTGAAGAGTTTCAAAATATTTTCTAACCCGGCAAAAACCTCTACAAAATTATTTTTATCATTTACGTAAAATGCATTGCCACCGGCAACAAGGTTCCAGTTAAGGCGCTTAAATAATGGAATTTTATTGGTTATTAATCCATTAAAATGATGCTCCAGGTGGCCATAGGTATAAAACTGGCTGGTGGTGCTGTTGCCGTAATATTTTGCCAGTTGAAAACTGTTTACATACTCGCTGGCCTGGGTAGATCGGTTGCCATTAAAGTGCTGAAAATCCTGTATAAAAACTTTATTGGTATTTAAAAAACCGCCAATGCCAACTTTGTATTTTAACAAGCCAGCCAGTTTAAAATTCTTATCGTCGTTGATGCTGATGCGCCATTTATCAAAATTTACATCGCTGCCAAAAATATTTTCAAATCCTTTTGTATAACTAAAACTAAAAGTTGGATAATTGGAACCCAGCGACATTTTACGGTTTGGATATTGAATATACTTTTGTCCGGGTTTTATACTCACATTTATTGTTACTATAAAAGCCTGGTGCGGTGTAAACTGCTCCGCTATTTTTTCGTAAGGAAAGTTTGCTGTTATATTAATTGTGTCTCTTTTAAACACGGTAAAATTGGTTGTGTTATTCAATGGTATCCTGTCTTCGTACAAAGCATTAACACCAAACCGTAAACCATTTTCATATCGCTTGCTAAAGTTTACATTGGCAAAATAATTTTCGTAAGTCTTCATAAAATTATCGCCCCAAAATAATGTGTTGATGGTATTTGAAAGTGGAGAAATAGGACTTGCTTTATTAAACTGGCTTACTCTTTTACCGCCGGAAATTATCCAGGTTTGCCGTTTTAATTTTTTATCCGTTTCCCAGTCACGTGTGCGAAAATACAGATCGGCCCAAACATTCAGATGCGCATTACTAAAGCCATAACGCACCGTTGGTTCAATAGTAAAATTGGTTTTTATTTTTTTAAGATAACGGGTGTAGTAAGGCATAAAATTTACAACAATACCTTCTGCTGTATTGTATTCCATATTTTTTATTAAAGATTCAACACCCCAACTGTGATTACCATTTACGGTATATTTAGTGCGGCGCAATCCCTGCCAGAAAACATTGTACAACTTTAGTTTGCCTTCTTTTTTATTCATCGAATCAACCGATGCCTGGCTTAATACAGAATCTTTATTAACCAGAAAAATACTATCCTTTACCTGGTAATCCATTTTTTCTTCCGCCTCTAAAGGCATTGGGCGGATAGAATCCCAATAGGCTACTGCTTTTTTATTAGATGCAGTATCATACTTAACGATGATTTTATCGAACCTGTTTTTTGCAAACACGGGGTTAATTTTATAATCTGTATAAACAGATGCAAAATTGCCAATGGCATCAATACCAAATTGTTTAAAAGTAAAATTTATGTGTTGGTTTTTTACACGCCACACATCGTTACCAACCGGCACATGTATCTGCGTTATGTGCAACGAGTCAACAATTTCCAGTTGCGCTGTTTTGGTAAGCACCAGGTCCAGGCTGTGTATGCGCCAATCGCCATCCGTAATATTGATGATGCCGGAAAATACCGGCTCGTAACTGCGGCGTGGAATTACCTGTATGCTGTTTATCTCTTTGCCATCTTCATAAAAACTACCCAGGTATTTGTACCGGTACATGCTGATGGCTGCATCGGCAATGGGCGATACAAAGCCCCTTGGGTTTAAACGATCGAGAAAAACTGAAATATTATTCTGATAAAAACTGATGAATGTGGGGAAGGTAAAACCAAAGCCATCACTACCACTTACCCTGCTGCTTAGCACTTCCATTTTAAATTTATCTGGTTGCTGCACATATACTTTTGCCACCGATTCTGACAAGTAAATAATTCCTTTTCGGGATGAATCAAGCCCCATATCTTTTACATCTTCATCTGGTATTTTACGGCCCAGTATTTTTTTAGGCAGCTTTCGCAGCTTCATCAGGTCTTTGGTGTACAGGCCACATTCAAAGCGTTGCACCTGCTCATTATAAAAAGCACGTTTTTTTATTGCCTGGCGGATGATTTCGTACGCAGGATCTTCACCTTTCTTCACAATTACTTCCGTCATATCTAATTGCTGCGTAGCAATGATGAAAGTTATTTCTGCATCTTCCTTAATTATGGTAATATTTTTTTCCTGTGTTTTGTAACCTATATGCTGACAAACAACTGTGTAAGTACCCGGAGCAACTGAAAAAGAAAATTTTGCTTTATTGTTTGCACTTGTACCGATAGAAGTGCCTTTTATGGTTACAGAGGCATAAGGCAACAAATCGCCTTTATCTGAAAATACGGTACCATAAATTTTTTGTGCCGATGATGTATTGCTGAATAAAATAAAAAGAAAGAATAAAGTTTTGGGCATACGTTGTTTTAAGTGCAACAAAATTAACTGCGAATTTGTTACTGAAAGTGTAAAATAGGTTGCAAAAGTTTAAAATGTTTAACAAGTTTAAAAAGTGAACGCATTAAACCTCTTAAACCTATGCTAACTCCTCAACTTTTAAAACCTTTTTAACCTATTAAGCCTTTTAAACCTTAAGCTTTTGATTTACGCAGGTAACTGCCTGCCAAAGCTGCAAAACCCGCTACCAATGCGCCAATTAATGCAGTAGCCAAAATCAGTACAACAGGATTATCTGCCTTTAAAATAAGCTGCGATACTTTATGTGCCAGCACATGCTCATTGTTATTGCTAATCCAAAAACTTAAACCGCCCCATAATAAAAATAAGGCTGCAAATGCAGTTAGAAAAGATTTAAAAGGCTTTTGCGGTATTAAAGCAGCCACAATAAATGCAGCAATGGCAATGCTCCACCAGGGTAAAAATAAACATGCAGCAAAGCTTAATAAAATGGTTAGTATAAAAGAGATGAAGAATTTCATTGTAAAGGTTTAAAAGGTTTAAAAGGTTTAAAAGGTTTAATAGGTTTAATAGGTTTAATAGGTTTAAAAGGTTTAAAAGGTTTAAGGGTTTAATGGTTTAATGGCTTAGTAGTTTGAAACTTAAAAAAAATCAAAAAGCTTTACAGCATTGTGCAAAGCATTAGCACATTAGCAAATCAGCAAATCAGCACAATAGCACATTATTTACTAAATGTCATTTTTGCCAGCACCCGCTTATCTCCCACTTCTTCCTTCGTCATCATCCACAGCGAATAATATTTGCCGGCGGCCCATTCATTTACAAAATTATCGTAGTATTTACTGCCGGGGTTACCGCTTTGTCCGCCGGGATATACACCGTAGGCCTCAGTTTTAGCCGTTAAGCTTATTACCATGCGCCAGCTTGGGCCATGTGTTACTTTGGT
>JAYURR010000230.1:0-23840 GCA_043756605.1 Chitinophagaceae bacterium | reverse complement strand
ATCTTTTTACCTTCTACTTCTACATTTCTTCCTGCTTCACGTACATCAAATGCAATGGCATTGGCACGACGGGTTGAGGTTGTGTTTAGATTAATATTGTATGCCACGAGAAAATCTCTTGCACCAATTACAGTGCCGCCACGCTTTGTATCAAATTCGGCAGGGCCAAAATCGGGTTTCCATTTTGGTTCTTTTATTTTTTTAAAGAAGCCTTCGTATTCGCCGGCTCTTATCACCGATAAATTATTTCTTGTTGCATCGGGCTGTGCGGCTTCGTATAAATAAACGGGGATGTTGAGTTCTTCTCCTACTCTTTTGGCGAGTTGCTGTGCGTACGCTGCTGTTTCTTCCATGGTAATATTTGCAATGGGTATCAGCGGACAAACATCCGTAGCACCCATACGTGGATGCTCGCCTTTGTGTTTGCTCATATCAATTAACTCACCTGCTTTTTTTATGGCATTAAATGCGGCTTCAATAACTTTTGCCGGTTTGCCAACCATAGTAACTACTGTGCGGTTGGTGGCTTTGCCGGGGTCAACGTTTAAAAGTCTTACGCCTTCTACCTTTTCTATTTCGTCGGTAATTTGCTTAATGATGTTTAAATCATTTCCTTCGGAGAAGTTGGGAACACATTCTATAAGTTGCATGCTTCTTTTTTATTTAAAATTAAAGAATTTGAAGCAGAAAGTTTCACGCAAATGCGTTAAGGAGCATAGGCGCAAAAAAAAATTAGCGGCCTCCTTACTTTGCAGCTCTGCGTAAAAAAAAAGTTTTACGCAAAGGCAAATATCAAAATCATGCAGTAACATGATAAACATTTGCTGCAAATATTTTAATTATCCTGACTTTTGCATTAAATAATATAACAGATGATTCATCCTTACCAATATGTTACCCCAAAAGAAGCTTTAAGTATTATTGAAAGCAATACCCGTGTGTTTATACATGGCAGTGTATGTACTCCAACTTTTTTACTGAATGAACTGGCAAAAGAAAGCAACCGGTTGCAACATGTTGAACTGGTTTCTATCACGCTAAAAGGCGAACTGGAGATCATTAAACCGGAGTACAGTAACAGTTTTCACATGAATTCATTATTTGTATCGGCTCCTATAAGAGCTGCGGTTGCAGAGGGCCGTGCCGATTTTATCCCGGTATTTTTGAGTGATATACCTTACCTGTTTACCAGTAAGATACTGGAGCTGGATACAGCCATTGTACAGGTTTCGCCACCAGATCAGCATGGATATTGCTCGTTGGGTGTATCGGTTGATATTGCCCGTGCTGCGGTTGACAATGCACGCCAAACCATTGCAGTGGTAAACCCTCAAATGCCCCGAACACATGGCGATGGCATGATACATACCGACAGATTTACAAAAATGGTTTTACACGATTCGCCGCTGCCGGAAGAAAGTTACAGCAGTAAAGTGGGCGAAACAGAATTGCTGATTGGTAAACATATTGCCAACATGATTGATGATGGCAGTACCCTGCAGATGGGTATTGGCACCATACCTGATGCAGTGCTTTCTTTTTTAAGTAATCATAAAAATTTAGGAGTGCATACCGAAATGCTGAGCGATGGTATTATTTCGCTGGTAGAAAAAGATGTGATCAATAATAAATGTAAATCTAAACATCCAAATAAAACCATTACCTCTTTTGCCATCGGCAGCAAAAAATTATACGATTATGTAGATGATAATTCGGCTTTTAATTTTCTGGATATTGCTTATGTAAACAATCCGCATGTGATAAGGCAGAACCCTAAAGTGATTGCCATTAACAGTGCTATTGAAGTGGATTTAACCGGACAGGTTTGTGCCGATAGCATTGGCGATTATCAATACAGTGGTATTGGGGGTCAGCTTGATTTTATGCGTGGTGCTGCACTGAGTGTTGGTGGTAAACCGATTATTGCATTAAACAGCCGCACGGCTAAAGGCATACCGAGGATTGTACCGTATTTAAAAGAAGGTGCCGGCGTAGTTACCACCCGAGGGCATGTACATTATGTGGTTACAGAATATGGTGTGGCATTTTTGTTTGGTAAGAATTTAAGGCAGCGGGCAAAAGCTTTAATTGATATCGCCCATCCGGATGACAGGCAGCTGTTGACGAGGTATTGTTTTGATCGGTTTAAAATTTTTGTCTAAACTGCAATTTAGAAATCATACTAATTTACTCAGATATCCGTACAGAATATTTATAAAATTCAATTTAATAAAGTTGATAAAATTCCTTCTTTGTAATTTTTTTCATAAATCCATCGCTACCTTTTATATGTTCCCCTTTACAATTACAGTTGTAATAATAACCATTCTGGCCATCGGTTTTTGAAATCAGAACACCGGTAACCGAATTATTATTTTTTTTAAGTGATTTGGAGTTTGTTAGTGTTTGCATAATGGTATATTCACAATCATTGATCCAGTTTATCCTGAATTGTGTTCTTACTTTTATTTTTCGATTGTATTGATACTGATATTTATTTTTACGTTGAATTAAAATACTGTTCCCTGCAGAATCGGTAAATATGAAAAACCCTTTGTGATAAACAGAACAATCAGTTTGTGCATTTGCACAAACACTGATGAAGAGGACACAAAAAAGGAATATTAGTTTTCTCATACTAATTAAATTAAAATTCCGTTTATCATCACCTTATCAATCAGATTATTTCCAAACGAATAAGGTAAGTAAGCCAGTGATGGAATTGCCTTTGTAAAAATAAGATTGGCTTTTTTACCGATGGTGATGCTGCCAAGTTCGTTCTGCAACTCCATAGCATAAGCTGCATTGATGGTAGCTGCATTGATGGCTTCTTCGGGGAGCATTTTCATTTGGATGCAAGCCAGTGCAACTACAAAATTCATATTACCGCTTGGCGATGAGCCGGGGTTGTAATCGCTGGCGAGGGCAATGGCGCAATTATTATCTATTAATGTTCTGGCTGGTTGGTATTGCATACGTAAAAAGAAAGCCGCCGTTGGCAACAGTGCACCAATGGTATTGGAATTGCTTAATGCTGCAGTATCATCAGCCTTCATCGTTTCCAAATGATCAACCGATAAAGCATTTAATTTAATGGCGGCTTTAATACCACCAATACTGTTTAATTGGTTAATGTGCAGCTTGGGTTTTAGTCCATAACTCATACCAGCTTTACATATTGTTTCCATCTCTTCAGGAGAAAAGAAACCGGTTTCGCAAAAGCAATCAATATAATCGGCTAATTTTTCTGCTGCAATTACCGGCAGCATTTCGTTGATAATTAGATTGATATATCCTTGGTGATTATCCTTATACAAAACAGGATAGGTATGTGCTGCCAGAAATGTTGCTTTGATGGGTATGTTTGATTTTTCTTTTAGCTTTTTTATCACCCTCAACATCTTCAACTCCCCTGCAACAGTTAAACCGTAGCCGCTTTTTATTTCGATTGCACCGGTGCCAAGTTTTGTTACTTCTTCCAGCCTTTTCCAGGCACTATTAAAAAGTTCATCTTCACTTGCGGCGTTTAATTTATTGGCCGAGTTTAAAATGCCGCCGCCTTTTGCAGCAATATCAGCATAGCTCAGGCCTTTCAGCTTATCAATAAATTCTTCTTCCCTTGTTTTAGCAAACACAAGGTGGGTATGACTATCGCACCAAGTTGGTAAAATAAACTGCCCATCGGCATAAATAATATTTTTAGGTAATTGCGGCACTTTTAATTCCAGTTCGTACATGTGGCCGTACTCAGCAATGATGCCATCTTCTATTAAAAGAAAAGCATTTACAATAGATGGTAAGTTTGCAAGTGCAGCACCACGCAGCAACACAGTTTCTTCCCGTGTGTTTATTAACTGAGCTATGTTGGTTATGAGTGTTGTCATTTTTTTTAGTCAGCATAAAATCTCCCTTGGTCAGACGAGGTCGTCAGACCAAGGGGAATTCATTTTTTTGTAAGTGTTAATCTTTTTCGGATTGCAAAGTCCACTGCATCATCAGCCCTGATGCCTTTTGTAATGTTCAAAATACCGGGGCCAATAAGCAATATATCCTGAAAATCTACAGACTTATAATTTTCATAGCCCTGTCTTTCTGCATAAATAGTTAACCTTACTCCCCGCCTGCGTATTTCTGCAATATCAAATTGAGCGCTATCAAAACTCAGTTTACCTCCATTATCATAAATGAAAAGCGAGTTTGTTTCTGTAAATTGTTTACCCCCTGGTTCAGTATAAATAAAATTAAGCTGTAAAGAATCTTTCATGTCAATTACTTCAAGCGTTACCGCCACAGTAACCTGGTTTTGTCCGTTACTAAATACCGTAATAACAGCCGTACCCGTCCAACTACCTACCAAAGCTTTAAATTCGGCATTGGTTACTTTATTATTGCTTTGTGCCGCTGCAGGAAGTTGAAAAAAAATAACTATAGCAATTAAAATATTTTTCATAACACTTTATTTAGAGTGATTCAAAAACAGATTTGCTGAACGCTTCCAATCCAGGATCTCTGGCGCCCATTAATAGCAAGACTGCATTTTCATTCAAATGGCTGCGTACTTTTTCTACAAACAAATTTCTATCCTCAACAAAAAAAGCATTTTTACCCAATGCTTTAATATCATTTACCAAATCATTAGCGCTGATATCTTTTACCGCTGTGCCTCCGGCGTAAAATATTTCGCTCATCCATATTTCATCCTGCGGCCTTAAAGCTGCGGCAATTTCTTTTACAAAATCATCTCTTAAGAATCGTGTAGGGCCGTAACCATGCGGCTGAAACCAGGCCACCACTTTATCTGCCACCGGCTGGCAGGCCATAATAGCCGCAGCACATTTAACCGGATTGTGTGCATAATCATCAATTACCCAAACACCGTTTTTATTGCCCAGTACCTGGTTGCGGCGGTAAATACCTTCGTAGTTTTTTAAAGAAGATGAGCATGTTTCCAAATCAACACCAATTTGGTTTGCAACGGCAACAGCGGCCAAAGCGTTTTCCATGTTGTGTTTGCCGATGGAGTTTAACGTGAATGGTGAGTTGTGAGTAGTGAGTTGTGAGTTGTGAACCGTGAATTGGATGCTGAATCCTTGCTGATAAAAATCCGTTGCGATGTAGCCTGCTCCGGAGTTTTTATCCGAAGAAAAATCCTGCTGAATATTTTGCGAAAGCTTTTTTGCCAATGCATTGGATTGATTGACGATAAATTTTTTACTGTTGTTTTTAAAAATGCCGAAGATGCTCATCAGTTCATCAATCTCCTGATGATCTTTATCTATATTCAACAACAAACCAATTTCGGGCTCGTATTGCACTATGCTCCCATCGCTTTCATCCGCTTCAATAACCAGCCAATCTCCTGCTCCAACTTTTGCATTTCCAATCTTGCCTTCTTTAATAATGCTTACCAAACCGGCGCCGCTGATGATGCTTGGTTGTAAACCTGCCTTATCTAAAATATCAAACAACATAGCACTGGTAGTGCTTTTGCCCGATGTACCACCAACAGCAATGGTTCTTTTACTCTTTGCAATAATGGCTAAAAGTACAGAACGTTTTATGATTGGAATATTCAGTTGCTTTGCTTTCTGCACTTCAAACACGGTATCTTCTATGGCTGTTGAAACAACAACAAGATCAGTATCTTCTGTAATACCATCGCCGTTTTGTAAAAAGCATTGTATGCCTTCGGCTTCCAATTTTTCTTTGGTATCATTCAACTCGCCTTCTTTAAAATAGCGATCGCTGCCACTTACATTTTTTTCAACGCCAGCTAGGTATTGTGCAATGGCACTCATGCCTACACCCGCAACGCCAATAAAAAAAACATTTTTAAAATCGTTGATATTCTTAATCATATCAGGCAATATTTTTTTTAGTGTGTAAAGTTTTATACGCAATAATTGCACTGGTTGCCATTAAAACTGCGGCCAGTAAAAAAGGTGCTCCCGGTAATTGCATGGGAGCATCGCTATGTGTAAAATAAAAAAACAAATTATTCATCAGCAATGGGCCAATGATGGCCGCAAGACTCATAAGACTTGTAATAGTTCCCTGCAACTCGCCTTGTACATTGGGTGGCACATGCCCGGCCATAACAGCCTGTATGGCAGGCTGGGCAATACCTCCCAGGCAATAAGGAATTAAAAAAACAAACATCATCCAGCTTTGTGTTGCCAAACCAAATAACAACATGCCAATGGCATAAAAGGCCAGACCAGTGTATAAAGTTTTTTCGTTGCCAAGTTTTGGATTGATAACTCTTGTAAGTCCGCCCTGCACGGCAGCAACCAACACGCCTACAACTGCCAAAGAAATACCAACCATTTTTTCATCCCATTTAAAACGGTACATGGTAAAATAACTCCAGTTACTCATGATGGCATGTGCGCCCAGATAAACTAAAAAAATAGAAACCGCCAATGCACCAATGGCCGGATATTTTTTTAAATGCATTAATGAGCCCACAGGGTTTGCACGTTTCCACTCAAAGGGGCGGCGGTTTTCTTTGCTTAACGATTCGGGTAAAACAAAATAACCATAAGCACAATTAATTAAAGCCAATGCGGCTGCGGCATAAAATGGAATGCGTGGACCAAAACCTCCAAGCAATCCGCCAAGCATAGGCCCTATGATGAAACCCAGGCCAAATGCGGCGCCTATCATACCAAAATTTTTTGCTCTTGTTTCGGGTGTGCTAACATCGGCAATGTAGGCGGCACCGGTTGTCATGCTGGCACCGGTAATGCCGGCAATTATCCGCCCAACAAATAACCAGCCGTAAGTAGGTGCCATTGCAAGAAATAAATAATCAATACCAAAGCCGAATAATGAAAACAGCAATACAGGACGGCGACCATATTGATCGCTGAGGCCGCCTAAAACAGGCGCAAGAAAAAACTGCATAACGGCATAGGAAAATAACAGCAGGCTTCCGTAGGTGGAAGCAGTACTGATATCTACATTTTTTAATTCAGCAATTAAAGTTGGCATTACCGGAATGATGATACCGAAACCTATTACGTCAATCAACAGTGTAATAAAAATAAAACCTACTGCTGCGTCTTTTTTTGAAGCCATTATTTTTAATTAATTCTTTGCATATGAATTCTTACTTCTTCTTCTTCTTTATTTTAAATGGATGTGCTTCTGTAGTAAGTACTACTTTTTTAAAATCTAAAGTTGCTGCTGGCGCAAAAATTAGGTAAGCGTATTTTAAAGTTTCGGCAAAGAAGAAACTTTCCATAGAATTTGATTTTTCGTAAGTCTGTACATTTTTTAAAGAAGCAAAGCCAACCTCATTTCTGCAATGATCTAAAATACTTTGTACCATTACTTTGCCTTGCCACAAATATTTATTGCTGCCTGTAAGGCGGTACAGGTAAAAGGCGCTTTCTAAATTTTCGGGCCGTAAAATATAATAGGCGCTGGTAATTGTATCTGCTTTAAAATCAAATTCTTCAGGCTCTATGTTAAATTTGGTCCACATGTAATAATTGGCTTCCTGTATTTGTTTGCCGGTTTGCCAATCGCCTGCAAATGCACACAGGCCTGCATAAAAGGCTTCCAATGCGCCGTAAGTGGTTCCAATCTGTTTACCGGTATTCATATCAACCTGGTGCATAAACCAGCCATTATTTGTTTTGCTGATGAGGTGTTTTTTTATGGCTGCATTGTGTACTTCAAAAGCTGTTTTAAAATCTTTATCGCCAAACAGCAACCAGCTTTTGTACAGATATTCATAGTAGGAATCTATGTAAGCACCGATATGGCTTCTTGCATTTACCCATTTACCGGTTTCCACATCAATCTGTTCTCCAACTAAATCCAATACACTCCGGTGATTGTAAACATACATCATACCCTTTTTTGCTGCGTTGTAATATTTTTTATCCCCGGTAATTTTAGAGAGCTTTCCAAACTCCATCATCAAAGTTCCTATCTCTGCCGGATTGTTTATACCGTCTCTTGTTTTACCGGTTTGCAGGTGGATGTATCGGTAAGGCATTCCGGTTTTTGAATTGAATGCAGGCATTAACCGGTCCCCCAGATCTTTGGCAAGCGTTAAAAATTTCTTATTGCCATCCATTTCGTAAGCGGTTAATAAACCAGCCAGCAAGCGGATGGTAATTTCAAAAACCTGCACATCGTTATCAACATTAAAATTGAGTTTGGTTAAGATGAGGTCTTTTGCTTCTTTAGCTTCGGTTGTTAAACCTAATAACGTAAATGTATCAAAAGCATCAACCGGTGTCATCAACATAGATTGTTTGTACCATGTTTTTGATGTTTTGGTAAGCGGTTTCAAATCATCGGCGCCCCAGGCGTAATCTTTATAGCCTTTCCAGGCGTGCTGTGCAGCTTCTTTTACTTTACTGCACATTTCCTTTTTCATTTCATCAGAAAACGGAGCATCAATCTGGGCCAATGCTGATAAAGAAAACAAAAGGCTCATCAGTACAAAAAGAAATCTGTATTTTTTCATCAACATTTATTTTAATACCGATGTAACATAATAAATAGACCAAACTCATTTCTATCGGTATTATACTATCTAAGATTTTCTCATAGTCCGTTGGACTATTACAAAAATCTTAGATGGTATAATTTTTATAAAGATAACGATATGCAGGGGCATAAAAAAAGAGCCTGTTACCAGACTCTTTATTGAAAATATGTTAATTAAAAATTACCATCTTCCACCACCACCGCTGTTGCGGTTGTTGCCGTAACCACCGCGACTTCCGCCGCCGTTGCTACTTCTTTCTTCTCTTTCTTTAGCAACAGAAACAGACATTGCACGTCCTTCTACTTCTTTGTTGTTAAGACCCAACATGGCGTCTTTTCCTTCATCTTCAGAAGGCATTTCAACAAAACCAAATCCACGTGATCTTCCGGTTTCTCTGTCAGTAATAACTTTAGCAGAAGAAACTTCGCCAAAAGTTGAGAATAATTCGTTTAACTCAGCATCGCTGGTGTTAAAGCTCAAATTTGAAACATAAATGTTCATAAAACTTAAAAATTAAAATAAAATAAATAAAATACCTGTGCACTAATGTAGAAAGCAAACTAAAAAGACGAGAAAACTGTTACGGAGAAAATACTTTGTAAAAATTGAATCTATCTGTACTGTGTGCTCACAGCGTTAATGTACATTGCAAATGTAGGCTTAGTAATTAAGATTAACTAATAAATCTTTGCTGAACGGCGCTTTCAAGCTATGCGTAGCAATTATTTAACAAAATAAAGGCAAAGTAAAAACTTCATCACAGGTAAAATCTTAATAAAAATTATTTAGCCTGTGATGAAGGAAAATTTTTAAACAGTACGTTGTTTTGTAAGCAAGCCTATTAAAATGGCAATTATTCCGCCTGTAATGGCCATCATCACTGTTGAAGCGGCAACATCGGCTGCCATTCCAGTTTTGCTCATGGTAGTGGTGGTTGCATAAATCATGCAATCGTAACCAACTGCCATCAGCAAGCCAATAACAGCACCGGTTAAGATACCTGCAGTTAATGAATTTACACCTGCTTTAATAAAAATGTAAGCGATTAAAAAGCCAATGGCAAGATTACCGATTAAGAGATACATAAAATCGGGTTCTGGCCGGCTTACATTACCCGAAGCTCCGGAATTAGCAGTCATAAAATCCATGAGCAAAATACCGTAAAAAAGCCAGCCCAGCAGAAAGAAAGTGATGCCGCCGGCAAAGCCGCCAATCAATAATTTTTTAATGTCCATGAGTGTAGTTTTTGGTTATTTAATAAAAGCAATTACTAAAATAATACTTAGCATGCCTAAATGCAAGTGTAATTTTTGTAATGCACAAACTGCACGGACGGATGTTAGTAACCGGGGGCTTGTAATGGCAATAGAGCTAATGAGAAGTTTATTTTTTTGACAAGGTTCTGTCAATCTGATGGCCAAAAAAATACCCAGCTACTCCACCGGCAACGGCACCTGCAAACAGCGATAAAAATCCATCACCTGCTATAAAGTAAGCAATACCGATGCCCAGCAAAGCAAAAAATATTACTGCAACCAGTACAGCACTTTTGTTTTTCTTTGATTTATCTGCATGGGTAGTTGGATGAAACCCCTGGTGCTCCTTTCTTTTCTTTGACTGTGGCATTTTTTTATTTCAATGTACGATTAATTTTTTAAACCCATTAACTCAATTCCTCCAGTTCACGTGTATATTCATATTGCAGGTCTTCGTGCATGCTGGCTATGCTTTTTGATATTTTTTTTAGCTGATTGTGATATATATTTTTGATAACCAGATTTTTTTCGATGGGGATTTCGGAGTTTTGAAGCTTTGTACAAAAGAACAATAACAATTTCACTTCAGTTTCTGCCGAGCCTGTGTAGCGGATGTATTTGTTAAGTGTACGAAGAATTTTGCGTAAGCTTTTTTTTACAAAATACATGTTTGAGGTATTGATCTCTTCAAACTGCTCCAGCATGGCTGCTTTGATATTTTCTATATAAGCCTGCTCATCAAAAGCTTCAAACAACAGGTAAGTTAGCAACTCTTTATTTTCTTTTTTAAATTTTGCCAGGCGTATGCACAGGTCTGTAAGCTGCTCGGCAGGTATATTTGATAATTCGAGTTTTAGTTCGTGAATAGAAGCTGTTTTCATGTTGCTAAAATACTGAGTTTTTAAACAGGTTATGCAAGTAAGATAATTACAAATTAAAAAACCTTCATTGCTGAAGGTTTTTCATAGATAATCATTCAATTGGAGGGTGGTTAATTAATTGAATACGGATTTTAAACGGGTTTTTCTTTATTAACACTGTAAAGATGCCTGTTTATTTTCAGGGATTTTGTAGCACAGTTTATTATTTTAATGTAGCTCTTTTTCTATCGGTAAAATCAGGCGTAAAAGTAATTAGTAAACGTACCTGCAACCAGAAATTATCAGGAGAGTGTTTTAATAATTCTTCCAATCATCTGTCCGTTGTGATAGACTTCCATAATATAATTGCCCCTGGCTAAAGCGCCGCCCCGCAATGAAAAAGCCAGCCGCTTAGCCTCACCTCTTGAGTATGTAAAATTAAATTTGTAGGAGTAAATCTTTTTGCCTTCTGGCGTATTAAATGTACCGGCATCCCAACCAGAACCTTTTAATATTTTTCCATCGGGTTTAACAACCACCACCATCATTTCGGCATTGGTAAGCTGGCTGTTAAAATTTGTTACCGTAAAAGCACCGGTAACTTTATCTGCTTTATCTGCCAAGTTTGTTTCAATCTCCTTTTCATTTGAATTTGTTACAGCAAACAAGCGCATATCAGAGGCTGTAAAAGCACTATAAAGTGAGTTTGATTTTTCTGGCTCGATTGCTGGCACCATATTTTCAGCCAGTTTATTTTTAACGGGTGGTTTGTCTGTTCTCACCATATCATTTACAACATCCAGCAGTTTTTTATTTTCCTTGTCAACTATTTCATTTTTCTCTTTAAGATTATTGACTTTGGTTTGCAGCTCACCAATTTTTTGCCTGGCTTCTGCAGCATTATTGTCAGCCTTTTTATTTTTTAAAATTACAGAAATCTCACTGCGCAGCCTGTAAAACTCAGCGAGCTTGGCATCCAGTTGATTGGTTAAAGAATCGGAATTGCTGAGCGTTGAATTCAGTTGCTGATCGAGGTTTTTTAAGGTGGCATCATACACCTGTTGCAAAGAGTCGGTTAGTTTATTGGCAATGGCAGCAGAATCTCTAATAACCTGTACTGTATTGTTTTTAACAACGTCTGTTTTAGTATAAAAATTATAGCCCCAGGTCCATATCAGCACAAAGGATACCAGCACCAATAAAAGTGATACTAACAGCAGCATCAGTGATTTAGTATCTCTCATTTGTAATTAAATATACCTGGTTAATTTTTTATTTAGATACATTCTGGTTAACATAGGCCGATATCCAGCCAACAGAACCGTTTTTTACAAGGTAGAATTTTTTTCTTTCCACAACACCATCAAACTGGCGCATAATTTTCAACAGCAACCCTGTACCAGCCAGTAATGCACGTTGATCAAAAACCTTGTTCACCTGTTTTACATCTTTACCTAATTTCTCAGTATCAATACTATTTTCAGGCATTGTTTTTACAATATAGAAATCGGAGTAAAGAGCAGGATTTTTAAAAAGTTTTTCGCTGAACTGCAGTACCTCATCATAAGTTACTCCCACCACTGCATTGTCATTTAATTCGGGTGCTATCAACGTTGCAACAGCCCAGGCAATGCCTCCACTAAAAGCAATGTTATCGCTTTTAGGAAAAGCACCACTTGCATTTACTGCATATTGAATTTCATTATTTTCGGCTCCGGCAAGTATGCGACTTAACTGGCTGGCATAATTATCCAAGCCCTTATCTTCGCCCAGATTTTTATCTGCAGCGTTAAAAGTACTTTTTGTTCCCCATGGAATTTGAAACAGCCTGAAGTTGCTGGTGTTACCATAAGGAAAATATCCACCTTTGGTATTGCCGCTTCCAATGTCAATTAAAAAAGTATTGTAACGCCTTGCTTCGGGTACAATGCCCAGGTGAGACAGGCGGGCTTCTTCCACAACATCAATAACAGCCACTTTTCTTTCGGGCTCATTGCTGTTTAACCTGAATGCGTTTATCAACTGATCTATCCAGATTTTTTTATCATCTTTTTGTGCCTGCATGTTTACTCCGCTGCTGATGGCTGTAAAAACATGGGCCACCGGTATTTTATTTTGCTTAACCGCCACTTCGTATAATTTGGTAAGTGCGGCCAATGTTGCCTGATAGGTTGGCTGTGTAAAAGAAATAAAATCGGTGTTGATGGTGGTATCTTTCAGTATTTTAAACTCGCCATCTTCACCGGCATTTTTATCCAGTTCGAGCATGCTCATCTTTACACCTTTCGATCCTACTTCTATACCAGCATAAACATTGGAGGTTTCGTATTTTGTAACAACGCTGTTTTGCGCCTTTGGTAATAGGCCAAACAAAAGCAAAATGGTTGTAAATAATGCGGAGCGATTTATGTATGTTGTAAACATCAGTTTAAAATTTCTTCAAAATTAGCAAAATATAAACGGGCTATCCTGAGTTATACACATGGTGTGAAAAAATTGTACGCTACCCTCACACTTTAAAAAAAACCATTTTTCGTAACAGTCGTTTACGAAAAATGGCTTTTTCAAAATAAATAAAATAATGTTTTAAATGATAATCACTTTTTCCATTACGTCTCCTCCCCTTATATCATCAATTACATCCAAACCTTCAATCACTTTTCCAAAGCAGGTATGTACACCATCCAGGTGACTTGTATTTTGCCTGCTATGGCAAATGAAAAACTGAGATCCGCCGGTATTAAGTCCACAATGAGCCATTGACATTACACCACGATCGTGAAGTTGTTTGCTGCCATTTAACTCACAATTTATTGTGTAGCCAGGGCCGCCGGCACCAGTGCCATTGGGGCATCCGCCCTGTACCATAAAATTTGGTATTACCCGATGAAATGCAAGCCCATTATAAAAACCTTCGCTTATCAATTTTTTAAAGTTGGCCACCGCAATGGGTGCATCATCATCGTATAATTCAAATTTCATTACCCCTTTGCTGCTGTGTATTTCGCCCTGCGTTAATTTAATGTCGCTCATTTGTATGTGTTTTAGTTATTAATATTTTTTATAAAGATCAAAAAACTGGTTACCGATTTTTTTAAAATTATATTTTTCGGCAGTGGATGCAGCAATTGCATTTTTATCAAATTTATTTTTACTTTCTGCAAACTCCTTCAATTTTGCTGCCAATGCCACTGGGTTTTCGCCAGCTACAAAAATACCATTAAAACCTTCATCAACAATTTCATGAAAAACCTCCAGATCGCTTACAATAACCGGAACGCCGCAGGCATTTGCTTCAATTAAAACGCAACCAAAAGTTTCGTAACGGGAGTACAACACCAGTGCATCTGCGTGCTGAATGGCTTTTGATAACAGAATGTGACTAACCTCACCTTTTACAAATACATGATTTTCGAGTTTCAGCTCTTCAATTAATTTTTCAAGAGCAGGGTTCATTGTGCCATACAAATACATTTCAAAATTACAATCTTTTTTAAGCAGACTTAATGCTGTTAATATTGCTTCTGTATTTTTTTGATAAACCATTGTTGAAATATGAATCAACCGCAAATTTTTGCCAACCTGCTTTTGCTCAGGGAAAAAAGTATTTGTATCCACAACATTGGGGATGACGAAAGTGTTTTTTATTTTATAATTATGAACAAGCCTATTTTTTAAAACGGCAGATACAAATGTGCCTGCAATTGCTCCCTTTATTATTTTACTCCAGTAATACCGGTAGATAAAATTATAGTCTTTAATATTTGGCTTAGCATTATCCAGATAGCCTCCCCACTGCTCTGATAATATGTAGGGTATTTTATATTTTCGTTTTATCCATAAAGCCGTTAAACCGGCTTTCATAGCAATATGCAGATGAACAAAGGCGGGTATGGCATTGGCTGCCATATAATTTTTTACGGCATTTTTATAAACTTTTTTATATTTTAAACTCGATAAAAACCTATCAATAAAACCAATGGTTGTATGCAGCGGTTTATAATAGATAATTTTTTCTGTAAGTCTGTTGTTATGCGATGTTACTTCCATTACATCTTTTGTAATTACACCATCTTTATCTTTTACAACATGTATAACTTCAACATCGCAAAATAAAGATGCTGCCATGGCATGCCGTTGAATAAAATCTCCATCAAACGGAAATAATTTTGATGGATACCAACTTGCCAGCCACACTACTTTCATTTTTATTTATTTATAATTTACTTTTCGCCAATGATGTTAAATCCAAAAATATCATTTGTAGTTACCCTGATATTTTTATAGCCTCTTTTATAAAACCAGGCAGCAGCTTCTGTATGCTCATGCTCTGATCTGAATTCGGGTGTAAACCAATCCAGAACACTCAACATCATTTCACGTGCGTTTTGTTTGTTACCTTTTATTATTTTAATACAATAACTTACCGGGAATATTGTAACCGCATATAAATAATATTGTAACCCCAAAGGTAATTTTGATGTTACACGCCTTACCATATTAATTAGGTTATGAATAAAATCTTTACGGGGATGATAAAGCCATATACTTAATTTACCTGTTTTTTTTACTGTTGGTTCCATACATGAAAAAGACAACTCGGGGTTATTGGTGTGAATTAAAACGCCGCTACTGTGTACAATATCAAAATAGTTAAACTGCAAAGGAGGAAACTGTATATCGCCCTGTATAAAATGAACATTTAAAAAATCATTTCTTTTATAAGCATTGGCAATGCAATCTGCAAAATCCATTGCAATTATGTTGGCGCATTTATCAGCAAGTAAAATATCCAGTTTACCATTTCCACAACCTGCATCAAAAATAAATTTGTCTTTTAAGGTTTCTGCCGTTTCATCCGTTTCTTTTAAAAATCTTACAACCATTGCCTCATTATCTGCATCCCAGGTTTTATCACTTTCATAATTATAAATGCCCCACTCCTTTGTAAAACTTTCTTTTGTTCTCCTATTTTTTTTTGTAACATATTTAATCAGGTTTGCGTACTTATGTATCAGGTTTGCCTTACGCAAAAAATAAGCATCATCATGTTGCTTTAAAAATATTTCATAATCCAGAAACGCTTCTACATTTAACCTGGGAATGCCGCTGATGACCGGATAAACCCAATCTGCCTCAGCAAATAAAAGTGCTTCTTCAATAATGCTTACGGTATTCCCATTAAAAATCTTATCTGTACTTTTTATAACCTTAACAGTTAAGTCTGTTCTGGTAACTGGGCATTTTAATAAAGGAAGCAATGATTGCAGCATTAAGTAAATATTGGTTTTATAGTTAAGTTTTTACTAAAAAATAATTTTTTATATTTTTTAAATCTGATAATCTGAAAATAAAAAAATCGCCCAGTTTGGTTTTAAACTCTTTGTTTATGATGATGATAACATACACCTGGTAAACCAGGTATCCGGCACTGCTCACCAACGCTGCGGCATTAATACCATAGCGGGGAATAAATAAAATATCGCCTGCTAAAATTACCATCAATGCCAGAAAAGAGCCAATAATATTGTGCCTGATTTTATTTTTACCTGCAAAGTAAGCCGTAATTGTAAATATGCCAGATAATGCCAGAATACCTGGGATTAAATATAAAAAAGGATAGTACATCTGCGAAAAACTATCGCCAAATAAATACGGAAAAAAGGATTTACCAATTGCAGCAAGCACCACACAAACAAAAAGATAGCCTGTAAAAATACATCGGGATAAAACCGTGAGCATTTTAATAATATCTGTTTTATGGCCGCTTGCTGTAACCGGAAAAATAACACTGGCCAGGATAGTGGGCAATATAAAAAATAAATTTACAAGTTTTGAAACCTGAATATAGTTTCCTAACTGTGCAGCATCGCAATATTTTTCTACAAAAAAATAATCAATACGGTATAAAAGCAAATGAATGATGTTACCGGCAAAAGCCATGAAACAATAATTAAATAAGAGGCGAAATTCGCTGATTGATAAAAAATGAAGGAACCCGGTTTTTATATATTTTGCTTTTGCAAACAAAGCAAGGCAAATGCCCTGCACCAAAAATGAATACATGTAAATGTAAAAATAGTTTTCATCAGTAATTCCGGGTATTATAGATTGCCCGTTATAAGGAATTGAAACTATCAGAAAACAGGTGCTTACAATAAATATAACATTGGGTACTATAAAATTATTTACTGCATAAAAAAATCCGGAGCAGTAAGTTATAAGCAGGTTACCCAAAATAAATGAAACAGCAGAAGCAATTAAGAAGGTGCCGGATATTGTTGTATTGATTTTGTAACCAAAATAGCTGGTAACAATAAAAATAAGCACCCCAATAAATAATGACCATACAATTGAAAAACTGAAAAGTTTAGAAGCCGGGATTTGTTTTTTAGCAGCAAAATAAATAATACCCGACTCCAGGCTGAGGCTTGTAACCAACACTACTATTGAATAAATACTGATAATAAAATAAATGCTGCCGCTTACAGATGCCTTAAAATGCCTTGCTATTAAAATATTAATTATAAAAGCTGAAATATAATACAGGCCACGCCACAGCATACTTTGTAATAAAATTCTTCCTGTTTGCATAAAAGCTATAGTGATGTTGCCGGTTTAATCTGCAGCCAAAATCATATATTTGACTTGCTCAAATTTAGCGGAATACTCCATTAAAAAATAAAAAACAATCCACCTTTATTGTATGTCATTACTACGCAAAATAAATTTGAAGGCTAAAACAGAAATTAACACCGGTTTTGGCAGCAACGCATCTGACTATGGTGGCCGGCTTTTAAATAAAAGTGGCCAGCCAAATGTAGAAATCAGGGGCGTATCTTTTTTAAACAGAATCAGTTGGTATCATACCATGTTGAGCCTGCCGGGCTGGAAATTTATTACAATCATTTTTGCTTTTTACATCATTATCAATTTTATTTTTGCCAGTATTTATATGCTGATAGGTGTAGAAAATCTGAATGGCATCGGGTCTTTATCTGCCCTGGGCAAATTTGGTGCCGCTTACTTTTTTAGTGCACAAACTTTTACTACAGTTGGTTATGGGCATATTAGTCCGAACGGAGTTTTAACCAGTGCTGTAGCCGCCGGCGAAGCTTTGGTAGGCTTGCTGAGTTTTGCCATTGCTACCGGTTTGTTTTATGGCAGGTTCAGCAAACCCAGGGCCTATCTTAAGTTTTCGGAGATTGCAATAATTGCACCCTATAAAAATATTACAGCATTGATGTTACGTGTTACTCCTTATAAAAACACCACGCTTACTGATGCCGAAGCAAAACTTACTTTAGGTATGACGATTGAAGAAAACGGAAAAATGGTTAATAAATTTTTTCCGCTAGAGCTGGAATTTAAAGTAGCCAATGCGTTAACACTCAACTGGACGATTGTGCATCCCATAACAGAAGATAGTCCGTTTTATAATTTTTCGGTTCAAGATTATGCAAATATCAATGGAGAGATAATCGTTTTTATAAAAGCATTCGACGACATGTTCAGCAATACCGTTGTTGACCGCAGCTCTTATACACTTAAAGAAGTTGTTGTGGGTGCAAAATTTTTACCTATGTATCACCGCAGTGATACAGGCAGCAAAACCATACTGGATGTTGAAAAACTAAACAGTTATGTGAAAGCTGATGTTAGTTTTGCTTTTGCTGCAAATAATAAATCTGCTACGCAATAGCCCTTATCATTTGTTAACATATTTTTAATATGCAGTCCCTACATGAAATAATCAGTATTATCTTTTCTTTTTAAGTTCTTTTGCCATCATTAAAGAATGTTTTAATGATTTTATGTTTTTCCAATCGCTGTGGGCAACGATAATAAACTTTGGTTTCCGGCATTTTTTCTGAACTTTTTTTAGAGTAGTTGCGTATGCTGTTTTATTCCCATCATCTAAAAAACCCAAATTTTCAGCATCAGCTCCTTTTATTAAGCATCCGCCGTAAAGAATTTTTTCTTTTTTAAACCAGATTATAATATTGTCCTCTGTATGCCCTTGGCCTGGATAATAAGTTTCAAAAACATATTGCCCTACTTTAAAAACTGTATCGTTTACCATTAAAAATTCAGCCCTTTTTTTATTATTCTTTTTACTCAATTCATCTGTAAGTACAGTAGTGTATGTTTTAATTCCTTGATGCCTGTAATATTCAAGTCCGGCAGTTTTGTCGCTATGCCAATGTGTTGCAAAACAAATTACCACAGGTTTGTTGTGCTTTAATTTTATGCTATCGAGCAATGGTTGAAATTGTGTTGTATCCCAGGGCGTGTCAAACATAACAACTCCGTTATCAGTTACAAGATACATGCCGTTTGCCGGCACCTGATACTCCTTGTAAGAATTGTAAGTTGTATAAATGTAAAAATCTCCTGTTAGATGAGAGATTTCAAGTTTTGATTTTTCTGCTTGTCCAAAAATATTTGTAGCAGATAAAATAAATGCTATTGTTAAAATGATATTGTGCATGAGTCTATTCTTATCAAACAAATTAGCGTTATCCGGGAAAATCAACTGTAATTTTCATTTACCATATAGCTGCAAAAACCCTGGTTAATCATTAATATAAAATGATGATTTTTAAAATAAATATTCAGAACTATTTGCACAAAACTGGTTAGCTCAAGCTATTAATAATAGCAGCAAAATCAGCAGCAACAAGGCTTGCGCCACCAACCAATCCGCCATCCACATCAGGCTGCCCAAAAATTTCTTTTGCATTATTTGCTTTAACACTTCCTCCATATAAAATAGAAATGCTATCGGCAACTGCAGCACCATATTGGTTTGCTATTACGCTGCGTATATATGCATGCATTTCCTGTGCCTGGTAGTTACTGGCGGTTTTACCTGTACCAATTGCCCAGATGGGTTCGTAAGCAATTACAAAACCGGTTAATTGCTCGGCAGTTAAGTGAAACAAACTTTCTTTCAATTGGGTTTCAACAAAAATGTTTTGTGTTTCGGCCTCTCTTATTGCCAATGGTTCACCACAACAAAAGATTGGCTTTAATCCATTTTCAAAACAAATATCAATTTTGGCTGCTAGCATTGCGTGGCTTTCGTTAAAATACTCACGGCGTTCGCTGTGGCCAATTATCACATAATCTACGGCAATACTTTTCAGCATTTCGGCACTTACTTCGCCGGTATAGGCTCCGCTTTTTTTATCGTAACAGTTTTGTGCTGCAACAAATGCATGCTGCTTACCGGCGAGTTTATTTTTTATGTTGATGAGATATGGAAACGGAATGCCAAAAACAGCTTCCTGGTTTTCTTTTAAATCGTGTGGTGTGGCTATTAATTCATCCATTAAGGTTTCTGCCTGTTGTAAGGTGAGATTCATTTTCCAGTTTGCGGCTGCAATTTGTTTACGCATAAATATTTTCTTTTTAAAATTGTTTGTAAATATCAGTCAAAATTTGTTTTTCCCTGTCAGTAATTGTTAAGCCTTTCAGTTTTTTCCAGTTATCAATATCAGCCAGTGCTTTATCTAATTTATATTTTGTGGTTCCATCAACACCCCAGCAAAAATCAGGTATGTACGTGGGTGTAAGGCCCGCTGCAAATACATTACAGCATACTCCCACAATTGTACCTGTATTAAAGGAAGTGTTGATTGCAGCTTTTGAGTAATCACCCATTAAAAGCCCGCCTTTATTGCCTGCGCCTATTTTTTTCTGTTCTGCATCAGACCAATATTTAACTTCGCCAGCCGTATTTTTTACATTGCTGTTGCTGGTGCCTGCTCCAAGATTGCACCATTCTCCTAAAACACTATCACCTAAATAACCATCATGGGCTTTATTGCTGTAACCAAATAAAACCGAGTTCTTAATTTCTCCGCCAACAGTACAAAACGGCCCTACTGTTGTTGCTCCGTAAATTCTGGTACCCATTTTAACAACGGCTCCTTCACAAATGGCAACCGATCCTCTTAATAAACTGCCTTCCATTATGGTTGCATTTTTGCCAATATAAATTGGCCCATCAGTAGCGTTTAAAATACAATGCTCAATTTTAGATCCTGCTTCAATAAAAATATCCGCAACGTTTATTGTTTTGTTAGATGTTGGAATTGGCTGCGAAATTCTTCCCGCGGTTATTAATTCAAAATCTTTGCGCAAGGCCCAATCATTAAGTTTAATAATATCCCAGGGATGATTAAGGCTTTTTAATGATGCCCCTTCTGCAATTAAAAACCCGCCATCAGCAGGTATTTTCGCTATTTCTATTATTTCTTGAATCCCGTTTTCATCCGCAATTATATTTGCCTGTAATTGCACTGGTTGTGCTTTTTCATCAGGATATTTAGCGGCGTAATCTTCGTCACTATCAAAAACTTCATATTTCTTACCAAAAACAAATTTTTCCCTTATGGTTAAAATGCCTACACGAATATCGGCTGCGTGCCTGGTTTTTGTAAAAGGGAAAAGCTGTTTTTGTACCTGCCGGTTATCTAAAATAATTTTCATTACCGCTAAATTACAAAGTCTTTAGCCACGAATTACAGGGATTTTCACGGATGAAATACAATAGGTTTCATTTTTTCTGCGATATCTGTGAAATCTGCGGGCCAATTAATCCGTGCAAATATGGGTACTGAGCCTGTAGAAGTATCCGTGGCTCACAAAAAATCCCCCCGGAAAACCGAAGGGACTTAAAGTATAGCCATGAAAAACAAACTTCTTAATAAAGATAAAAAATCTCTATTAAATTATTTTGCCTTTTTTTCGTACCGCTTGTTGAATTTGTCAATTCTACCTGCAGTATCTACCAGTATGTTTTTACCGGTGTAAAAAGGATGAGAAGTATTTGAAATCTCCAGTTTAATTACCGGATACTCGTTACCATCTTCGTGCGTTACTGTTTCTTTTGATGCAGCAGTTGAACGGCTTAAAAACTGGGTACCATTACTCATGTCTTTAAAAACAACCAACCTGTAATTTCCCGGGTGAATTCCTTGTTTCATAATTTTAAATTTTAGCGCACGGGTTTTGCCGTACAGTTATAGAAAGTTGCAAAAGTAAGCTGTTTTAGGTAAAAAAAGGCAAAGTAATTGATAATGTTATAATGGATAATTGAAAATGCCTTCCATAAAAGCCGTTTTCTATATAGGGAGCCTTATAAATTTTAAAAAATTATCCATTATCAACCAACCAATCATCAATTACAACTAGCTTTTCATATTGATGTATTGCAGCGCAATACCCACATTCCAGCTTTTACTGGCTTGTATCACTTCCTGCAGATCGTCAATTTTTTTGCCCGTTACCCGTATAATATCATCCATAATTGCCACTTGTACTTTTAAGCCGCTGTCTTTAATGATCTTTACTATCTTTTTAGCATCTTCCTGTTTAATACCGTTTCTCACAGGTACTTCTTTTTTAGTAATTTTTCCACTCGGGTAAGGTTCTTTGCTTAAATCATAAATCTCCCCGGCCAACCCCTGTTTCATGCTGCGGCTAATCAGCACATCAATAATCTGCTGAATTTTCATATCGCTATCCGCCTCCAGGTTTACTTTAAATTCTTTTTTATTAAGATCAATCACCACGTGAGATCCCTTAAAATCGAAACGGTTGGTAATTTCTTTACTTACTGTGTTGATAGCATTATCGAGGGTTTGCAGATCAACTTTACTTACAAGATCAAATGAAGGCATGGCAGTTATTTTGCTCAAAACTATCGAAAAATATCGAATGTAAAAATGTCGAATATCGAATGGGTGCCCAAATTTCAGCAACATTCGATATTCGACATTCGCAAATTCAACATCATCTTTAGCTTCCGCTTTTTACCCTGTTCTGCTCATCACTTGCACCACTGTTTCTTTTACCGCTGGCGGCTTTTAGTTTTCCCTTGTTAAAACGATAGGTAAACGTAAGACTTGCTGCACGGCTATCGTTTACGTTTTTAAAATTTGCATCTACCGTGCCGTATTTGCTGTAGCCTTTAAACACGCCACCGGCAAAAATATCACGTACATTCAGCCTGATGCTACCCTGGTTTTTTAATACCTGCTTGCTAAAACCAGCATTTACCTGTACGATAGGTTTAATGTAAATCACGCCTTCCATGCCTTTGCCACGGTAAAAACCACTCAACTCAGCCGCCCAGCCTTTACCAAATTTAAACTGCTGTTGCAATTGAACCATAAAACTGGTAATACCTATGGAGATTGGCTCATTATTTACAACGCCTTTAAAATGATTGTTGTAAACATTGGCATAAATATTACCGCTCCACCATTTGGTAATTGATTTATTTGCTGTAACCGCCAACCCAAACTGGCTGCTGCTGGCAATATTTGCTTTTTTAATGAAGGTTTCATTGGTTACATCATTTTGTTCCAACACCTGCTGAATAATATTTTGGGTAGCTGTATAATTGAGCGTGGTTGTAAAAAATCCACTGTAAGTATGGCTCAACTCAATATTATGTGCAAACTGTGCACTTATATTTGGGTTGCCCTGCTCAAAAGTGTACCTGTCTAAAAAATGTACAAACGGATTCATATCCTCATAATCGGGCCGCTGTATTCTTCTGCCATAATTAATAACATACTGATTTTTTTCGTTGGCAGTGTATTGCAGGTAAACTGTTGGAAATAACTGCGTGTAATTTTTTTTGAATTTTGTTTCGGTGTATTCAAACTTCTTTAGCGTGGTATTATACGTGTACCCTTTTGAAATACCGTTTGAGTTTGTGTTCTCTACCCTTAAGCCAAACTGTGCACTCCATTTTTTACCCAATGGCCTGCTGTAATTTACATACGCAGCATTAATATTTTCATCGTAAATAAAATGATTGCTACGGCCACTGTCTAAAACTGAGTAGCCTGTTTTTAAACTGTCGTACCGTGCATTATTATCATTGTTTACAAAACTGGTTTTAATGCCGGCTTCAAACTTTGCGTCTTTTTTTAAAGGCAATGTATAATCAACTTTACCACTGTAAATTTTTATGTTGGTAGGCAAAGTACCGTTTAAAACATCAGGTGCCTGGGTCATGTTTCCTGCATTATCATAGTAAGTACTGGTAAGCGGCTGCATGCTTGTTGCTATGTATTGAATAAAATCCAGATCGGCTGTAATCTCCTGCCCGGCTGTATCCAGCTTAGTGCGCAGGTTAACATTACTGCTGAAATTTTTCCACTTCTCTTTATTTTCTGTATAAGCCGTTGTTAC
>JAYURR010000229.1:0-62135 GCA_043756605.1 Chitinophagaceae bacterium | reverse complement strand
AAATAGGAATACTCTGGCTTACCAATCATATTAACCCTGGGCAGGAGCATCTTGTGACCACTATCATTCGACAAAAATTGATAGTTGGTATTGATAGTGTAAGAAGTACAGTTAAAATAGATAAATCGGTTTTATTATTTTTGCCCGAAACTGAATATCATGAACTGAGCCTTTTATTTATGAATTATATGCTGAAAAATAAAGGCGTAACTACCATTTATCTTGGTTGCAGTATTCCTTTAAAAGATGTGGAATATCTTGCCAAACTAAAAAAACCAGACTACATATACACACATTTAACTTCGGTTGGTACTCGGTTTAATTTCGATAAATTCATTGCCACATTAAGTATTTATTTCCCAAAAACTCCGGTAATTATATCCGGCCAGCTTACTAATACCTACGAAAAAAAGATATTACCCCCCATTAATTTTAAAAAATCCTATGCCGAGGTGATGGAATTTCTCGCCGGATTTTAGCATGTTTTTATTTTCTAATATTTATCTGTTGAATTTACAGGCTACTAAGTTTGTTTAATAATTTTAAAAAAAAATTAAACAAAATTGTTCTTAAATCAAATAAAATTGTTTAACTTTACACTTTATTAGTTAAACAAATTAACATGTCAACAATAGAATTTAATCAATCGCTTATCAGTAATACTGAGTATTTAAAGCCATTTGCAATGACTTTAACCAGGGATATGGAAGCCGCAAAGGATCTTATTCAGGAAACTTTGTACCGTGCCCTGGCCAATAAGGAAAAGTACAATGCAGGCACTAATATAAAGGCATGGATGTACACCATAATGCGCAATATTTTCATAAACAACTACAGGCGCAGTGCCAAGCAAAATACTATTTTTGATAATACACCCAACGACTTTTTACTGGATTATAACCAGTATGCAACTGCAAATGCGGCAGAAACTAATCTAACTTTAAAAGAAATAAAAGAAGCGGTACACCATTTACCCGACATTTTTAAAAACCCGTTTGAGTTGTATTTTGAGGGCTACAAATACCACGAAATTGCCGAAGTGCTTGCAGAGCCATTGGGCACCATTAAAAGTCGCATTCACTTTGCACGTAAATTATTAAAGCAACAATTAACCAGGTACTAATTTGTAAATATTACCCACTGGTACTGTTTTCTATTAAAGGCAATACCGTATTTTAGCACATTGAAAAAAGCAGTAATTATAGGAAGCGGGTTTGCAGGTTTATCGGCTGCTTGTTTTATGGCAAAAGCCGGATGGGATGTAACCGTACTTGAAAAGCAAAAAACGCCCGGCGGACGTGCCAGACAATTAAAGGAGGCAGGCTTCATTTTTGATATGGGACCAAGCTGGTACTGGATGCCGGAAGTATTTGAGCGGTTTTTTAAAAGTTTCGGAAAAAAAGTGCCTGATTACTATCAGCTCTACAGACTGGATCCATCTTACCGGGTTTACTGGAACGATGAACCGATGGATATCCCGGCAGATTACGATGCATTAAAAAAGTTATTTGAAAGTATAGAACCAGGCAGCGCAGCAAAGCTGGACAGCTTTATGAAGGAGGCAGTTTATAAATACGAAGTAGGGATTAATAAACTGGTGCATAAACCCGGACAATCGTACAGTGAGTTTTTAGACTGGGATTTGGTGAAAGGCGTTTTTAAACTGGATGTGTTTACATCCATGAAAAAGCACATTGGTAAACATTTTAAAAACCCCAAGTTGCAACAATTACTGGAGTTTCCTGTTTTGTTTTTGGGAGCACTGCCGGAAAATACGCCAGCCTTATACAGCCTGATGAATTATGCCGATATAAAATTAGGTACCTGGTACCCACAAGGCGGCATGTATAAAATTGTAGAAGGCATGTTTAACCTAGCAGAAGAGCTTGGAGTTAAATTTGTTTTCGGTTGTGATGTAAATCAAATCAATATAGAGGATGGCAAAGCGAAGAGTGTTAGTGCTGTACCAACGAGGAACGAACAACAAGAAACAAGAAACGCTTATGATGCAGATGTAGTGATAGGTGCAGCAGATTATCATTTTATTGAAACAAAACTTTTGTCTAAAAATTACAGAAGTTATAGTGATGAATACTGGGACAAAAGAGTAATGGCGCCAAGTTGTTTGCTATATTACGTTGGCCTCAATAAAAAGCTGGAGGGTGTTTTGCATCATTCACTTTTTTTTGATAGCAGCTTTAACATACATGGTAAAGAAATTTATACATCAAAACAATGGCCAACCGATCCTTTGTTTTATGTTTGTACGCCATCTGTAACTGATAAAACAGTAGCACCCGAGGGGCAGGAGAATATGTTTTTCTTAATTCCGGTAGCAACAGGGTTGCAGGGCGATACAGAAGAACTGAGAGATGCATATTTTGAAAAGATATTGGAACGTTTTGAAAAATATAGTGGTCAAAGCATAAAAGAATCAATCATTTTTAAAAAAACTTACTCAGTAAGTAACTTCGTAAATGATTATAATTCGTTTAAAGGCAATGCTTACGGATTGGCAAATACTTTAATGCAAACGGCAAATTTAAAGCCTGCTTGCAGGAGTATTAAAATAAAAAACTTATTTTACACCGGTCAGCTAACTGTTCCCGGTCCCGGAGTGCCTCCCAGCCTAATAAGCGGCGAGGTTGCTGCTAAAGAAGCAACAAAGCATTTTGGGTAAGTAAATTATTTTTTACCAGGTATAAGCCAGCCAGCATAACTGAATTTTAAAAATACGTATCCTGTTTAGAGACCATTTTTTTAATTGAAAACGAAATTTGTAAAAGGAAATGATTAAGCTTTTCCATGATGTAAGCCAACAGTGCAGTAAGGCCGTTACTGAAAAGTACAGCACCTCTTTTAGCAGTGCTATTAAATTACTGCATCCGGAGATACGCATACCTATATATAATATTTATGGCTTTGTTCGGTTTGCGGATGAAATTGTAGATACCTTTCATCAATACAAAAAAGAAGAACTACTAACTGAATTTAAGAAAGAGACCTACCTGGCCATTGAAAGAGGTATCAGCTTAAATCCCATTTTACATAGTTTTCAAATAACTGTGAGGGAGTATAATATTTCGCATGATTTGATTGAGGCTTTTTTCAGCAGCATGGAAATGGACCTGAGTAAAACAGCATACAACAGCAATGGTTACAAAGAATATATTTATGGAAGTGCCGAAGTAGTGGGGCTGATGTGCCTGTATGTTTTTTGCGAAGGCGATAAAAATATGTACAACGATTTAAAACCATCTGCACAGGCATTGGGCGCAGCGTTTCAAAAGGTTAATTTTTTACGTGATGTAAAAGCGGATTACGAGCAGTTGAACAGGTCTTATTTTCCCGAAGTTGATTTTACGAATTTTACGCCCTTCATGAAAAAGCAGATTGAAGATGATATTGCCATAGATTTTGAAAATGCTTACGAAGGCATTTTAAATTTGCCCGGTAAAGCAAGGTTTGGTGTATATGTTGCCTACAAATATTATTTATCGCTTTTTAAAAAAATAAAACGCACTGCACCTGCTAATATTATGGAGCAGCGAATTCGTATTCCTAACTACGGCAAAGCCTATATTGTTGCCAAGGCTGGCTTAAGAAGTCAATTCAATTTATATTAACCATCAGCACTTATGGATGTTATTTTGGTAGATGAGCATGATGTACAAACGGGCACGATGGGAAAAATGGAAGTACATCAAAAAGCCCTGCTGCACAGGGCTTTCAGCATTTTTGTATTTAATGATAAAGGAGAAATGCTGCTGCACAAAAGAGCAGAAAAAAAATATCACAGCGGCGGTTTGTGGACCAATGCCTGTTGCAGTCACCCCAAGCCAGGCGAAGAAACTGCAACCGCTGCAACCTTGCGCCTGCAGGAAGAAATGGGTTTTAATACCAAGCTTACAAAAGCCTTCGATTTTATTTATAAAGCACCGTTTGATAACGGGCTTACCGAGCATGAGTTTGACCATGTTTTTATTGGCACCTACAATGGTGATATTACACCCAATGCAGAAGAAGTAAGCGATTACTGTTATAAACCGGTTGATGAAATAAAAAACTCCATTCAAACCCATCCTCAAAAATATACCGAGTGGTTTAAAATTGCTTTTCCAAAAATGGAAGCGTATCTTGAAACGGTGTCTAACTAATTTGCTCAGCAATAAAAATTATCAGTGTTAAACAGGGTTACAAAATTTGAAATTGCTACAGCAATTGCCATTTTATTTCACAGCATCGGGCTGGTGGGATTGTTGTTTTTTGATAAAACATTTTTTCTGGCTGCAACCCCTTTTAATTTATTGCTGTCTTTTGCATTACTTATCTGGACGCAGACTGATAAGAATAAATATTTCTTTTTATTTTTAGTAGCCTGTTTTATAATTGGTATTATTGTTGAGATAATTGGCGTTAATACCGGTTTTTTGTTTGGGGATTATGCCTATGGAAATGTGCTGGGGCAAAAAATAAAAAATGTACCTGTGCTGATTGGTGTTAACTGGTTTCTTATCATTTATTGCTGCGGAATAAGCATCCACACTTTACTGATGAAAGCTATTAACCGCATTGCAGCAGATACCGGAAAAACGCCCATGGCCATGAAGGCATTGTCTGTAATTATAGATGGTGCCACGCTGGCTGTTTTTTTTGATTGGCTGATGGAACCGGTGGCCGTTAAACTGGGTTATTGGGTTTGGAATGGCGATGGCAGCATACCGATGTTTAACTATATATGCTGGTTTGTAATAAGTTTATTGCTGCTGATGGTATTTCATTTTGCAAAATTCAATAAACAAAACAAATTCGCTGTAAATTTGTTACTCATTCAATTGATGTTTTTTTTATTATTAAGAACTTTTTTGAAATAAAACTTTGCCAAACTTTAAAACTTTGGCAAAGTCGAAACAATTAATAAGCTAATGAGCTGGATAATTTTGATAGCAATTACTTTGGGCACTTTTGTTTTAATGGAAGGGCTTACCTGGTGCATTCACAGGTATATCATGCACGGGTTTTTGTGGATGCTGCATAAAGATCATCACCAGAAAGAGCCAGGTATTTTTGAAAAAAACGATGCATTCTTTTTAATTTTTGCAATACCAAGCTGGCTGTTTATTATGTTGGGTGTTATGTACCAGGCCTGGTGGTCAATTGCCATTGGTGCCGGATTAACCCTTTACGGCATTGCTTATTTTCTGGTACACGATGTAATTATTCACCAGCGGCTAAAATGGTTTACCCGTAGCAACAATAGCTATGTACGCACCATACGCTGGGCACATAAAATGCACCACAAACATCTTGATAAACACCAAGGCGAAAGCTTTGGATTTTTGTGGGTGGCAAAAAAATACTGGGATAAAGTACAGGCCGATAAAAAAAGAAATGCACAACCGGTTGAAATGACTGAAGGAGTTTCGGCTTAAATCGCTTTTACAATTTCACTGTCTGCCTGAGCCTGTCGAAGGCGGGTTACAATTTTTTATCAAGATGAAAATTTGAATCCTCAATACACATATTTCCTCATTCTTGCTGCATCGATTGCGGGCCCGCTGACATTAAGTTTTGATAAAAAAGTTGCCTTTTACAAAAACTGGAAATATGTTTTTCCGGCAATGTTCATTCCGGCATTACTATACATTGTTTGGGATATTTATTTTACCGAAAAAGGAGTGTGGAGTTTTAATCCGGAGTATATCACCGGCATAAAACTGTATAACCTACCAATTGAAGAAGTACTTTTCTTTTTCGTAGTGCCTTATTGCTGCATTTTTATTTATGCCTGCATTAGAAGTTACTTCCCTAATCTTACCAATAAAAAAGCAGCAGACCTGTTTTTAATAGGATTAGCCATTGTTTTATTTGTAACAGGAATAATTTACGCTGAGAAATATTATACCAGTTGGACATTCATTTTCACCGGCGCATTTATCCTGATAACTTATGCTTTGCGCAAATTTTTCAAAAGCTTTGATGCTATATCATTTTTAGTTTCTTACGCCATCTGCCTAATTCCCTTTTTAATTGTAAATGGATTTCTTACTGCAATACCAGTTGTACTGTATAACAATGCCGAAAACCTGGGCATTCGTATTTATACAATTCCTTTTGAAGATGCATTTTATGGAATGTTGCTGGTGTTGATGAATATTGCGTTGTATGAGAAGTTGAAAACACTTAACTCAAAACCCAAAACTCCAAACGTTTAATGCCGCTGCAACTTCCCACTCCTCGTCATTGGTAAAGATTCTACAATCCTCAATCGCTGCGGCGCTTTAAAAGCCGAAAGTCTTTTTTTACAGTAAGTCAATACATCTTCCACATCAATTTTTGCACCTTCGTTTAAAACAACTTCAGCTTCAATAATCTGTCCCAGTAAAGGGTGCGGACTGCTGCTGATACGTGCCTGCTTAATTTCTGGTATCGTCTCCAGCACAGCTTCCACTTCTTCGGGAAAAACTTTTAATCCAGAAATATTGATAACCGACTTAGAACGCCCCTCCACTTTTATTAACCCATCATCTGTTTTAGATGCATAATCAGCCGTTAAAAAATAACCATTTTGCAAAACATCTTTGCTTAAAATTGCTGGTAAAAGATAAGCATCAAACATGCCCGGTCCTTTAATGCCTAAATTTCCAATGCTTCCATTTGGTAACGGATTATTATTTTCATCCAGTATATCAACTGTGTAACCCGGTTGTGCATAACCAACCGCTTCGGGGTGTTCCGCTGATTTGGTATAATTTAAAACAGGCAAGCCAATTTCAATAATACCATAAGCCTGGCTTACATCTAATTTATATCTTTCTTTAAATGATTTACATATATCTATACCAATTGCTGCAGATGTTGAGATTACTTTTTTAAGCGATGGCATTTGCTCTGCGCCTGCATCATTGGCCAGCAGCCTTATCTGTACAGGAGATGCATATAGCAAAGTCCCATGGTGTTGGTTTGTAATTTCAATAATATTTTTTGCCAAAAAATCTTTTGCTATTGCAATAGCGGCTCCAAATCGTACATACAAAATTACCGATACCATAAAATGGTAGGCCATCGGCAACACCCAAATAACGGTATCGCCAGGCCCAAGTTTTAATCCGTAGTTGGCGCCATCAACTCTATCCAAAACCGATTGATGCGAAACAATTACTCCTTTTGATTTTCCGGTAGTGCCTGAAGTGAATCTAATAAATGCCGGCTCATGCACAAAAGCTGCAAAAGTAACAGATGCATCAACACCGGTAAATCCAAAACGAAAAGAACCGGTTTTCATCGGTATCACCGTTTCAACAGTATCCAAAGGTTGCGCTGCTGTGCGGTCATCTATAATAGCATGCAGTTTTGCGTCCTGTAAAATATCATCAATCTCGGCTCTTTTTAACTGCGGACTCATGGGCATTACCGCAGCACCCGTGCCAACAGCAGCAAAAATTCCGATGATAAAATTTCTTCCATTGGCAGCCATCACTCCAATGCCCATACCTGCTTTAATACCCAGGCCTGCAAGCTGTTTGCGTAGGTCTTCTGCTTCGGTAAATAATTCAAGAAAACTTATACTGCCATGCTCATCATGTACCGCAATATTATCGGGCCATTGCTGTGCAGCGGCTTTAAGTATTTCGTAAGCAGGCCATGTTTCCATCTGGCAAAAATACTTATAATTGCTCGTTTTGTATCTGCCTGATGCAGTCGTTAAGCGAAAGATTTAATGCCGTAGCAGCGGCCAGGCAACCAGCTGCGTAACCGGTTTGCAAACAAATACCCATCACCCTTGCACTTGCAATGGCGCCATCTGTTGCAGAAATATTGCGGCCTGCAAAAAATAAATTATTAAGGCTGTTAGATTGAAGACAGTCTGCCGGTATCTGGTAATAATCATCCAGTTTAAAATAGCGCATATTTACACGCCTGTTTTGCTCCCAAATTTCTATAGGCCAGGTGCAATTGGCAATGGCGTTCTCAAATTTTTTACAGCTAAGCACATCTTCTTCCATCAGTATATATTTGCCGGTGCTGCGCTGGCCGGTTCTTATACCCACTTCGGGAGCAATATGCGTTACGCTGGCATTTTTAAAAGCATCTACATTGGCTATAAGAAATGCAGAAAGGTTTTCTACAAAACTCATCGCCACAGTTCTTAACTCCTGAGCATTACCCGGCGAATAAGTAACAGCCAGCGGAATACCAATTTTTAAAACCACTTCATTGTTTTTTAAAGAGCCTTGCACTATATACACTCGATCATAGAAATCGCCGAGCAAATCCTTATCTATAGCCGATCTTAAAGCCTTTATCAAAATCATACCGAGTTTAAATTCGCTTTGCTCTGTAATGCCTTGCATGGTAAAAACCTGCGCTGCCGCCTGGTAATAGTCGCCTTTAATTAAAGGAAGATTTGCAGCCTGGCTGATAATACTTTCGCCGGAGCAGTCAATTAAAGCCTTTAAACCAATAGTGATGGGAACCCCGTTTGCAATAATTGAAACGGATTTTAAGGTGTGTTGTTCAACCGATACATTTTTAAGTACAGCATTGTATTGAACTTTAATTTTGTTGATGCCCATCAACTCTGCACAAATATTTTTAAATGCATCAATATTGTAAGGAAGATAATGCACACCTTCCGGTACATGCAGCGGTGTGCTTTGCGATTGAGCCTGTAATTTTTCTGCAAAATCTTTTGCGAAGCCATTTACAATGTAAGCTGATTCTTCGTTTTTACTGAAATGGTACAAGCCGCATACAGTACCAACTTCAGCGGCTGTAGCTTTGCCGCCTAAAAAAGCATTGCGTTCAATAACAACAACTTTTAATCCTTTACGTGCTGCAGCCACAGCAGCTGCAACGCCTGCAGAACCGCCGCCTAAAACAACTACATCGGTATGTTGAACAGTTTCCATTAATAATCGGCCAGTAAAATTTCTTTAATTTTTTCTTCTATTAAATGTAGTTCATTATTGTTTATAACATCCGGTGAGTAAGCAATATTTATGTTGAGCTCATTATCATGTTTTAAAAAAACAAAAGTAAGCCCTGGCGGAAACGTTAGTGCTGGTATCATGTTCAGATCACGCACTGGCTCACCAAATAAAGATCTTAATTCATTAAAATTATCGCCGGTAGATGTGTATAAAAAACTTGCAAATACTCCTTTGCCGGTGCGGTTTACCAAAAAATAATACAACCACAATGGAATGTGGCGCATCATGTTGAGGAACATGGTATATCGCTGCGGAATGCCATCGCCAATCTGCGATTTCATTTGTGTACTTAAACATTTTACAGTTTGTGGTACATCTGCCAGAACATTTTCAGGAAGCCGGTAAAATAAAAAGGATACACAGTTTGAAATTAACGGCCCGGCCGCACCTCTCAATCTTCCATCGTAAGGAATGGGAAGCCACAGGTCGCCTGCTTTATTTTTTTGTTTGTTAAACTGATGAATAACCTGTGAGCAGCAGGCAATAAAATATAAAGTTGGCCCAAAGCGGGAGCCTGTTTTAAGGGCATTGCTGGCTATTCTGCCCGTTTCATCAGCATTAAATGCAATTGTTCTGGTTAAAGTTTGTTCATCACCATGTTTTGTTTTTGCTAAACCAACCGAGCTTACAGGCGGCCTGGCACATGTTTGTACAAATTTTTTAACCTTGTACATATTATTGATGTAAGTAAAAATATTTGTCTTTTTTTCTTTGGGTGGAAAAAAAATATCAAAACGCTGCGATGTGTTTTCTGATAAATGATTCAGGTGTTCAAACAAAAGCGTTGTTCCCTTTGCATCTAACAAAATATGATTCCATGATAAAATAAAAGCACTGCTTCCTGAAGGGTAATAAACAATATCAGCCTCAATAAAACGATCAGATTCTACAGTGATATCTCTTGTTAAAATTACTTCAGGTATTTTATTTTCTTTTGCCGACTGGTGTTGCCTGATAATAATCTCATTGCCTCTGTTGCTGTATTTCCAATAGGGTAGCCTGAAAAACGGGGGCTGCATCAGTTTAATATTACAGAGCCAGTAAATTACCGGAGATTTTTTTAGGATGGCTTCTATTTTTTCAAAAGATAAACTGCTGTTGAAATAAAAAACCTTGCGCATTACATTACCGCCTGCACCATGTTTTTTTGCATGCTTATCCAGTACGAGATGAAAACAATCAGCACCGCTTAAAACCACTTTTTGTGGAAGTACATTTTTATCAAAAGATATCATTGGCGGTTCTCTTTATGGCGCTTCCGGCACCAGCTCCAGCACGGTTTCAGCCAGCGACTGCAGGGTTTTAAAATTTTCCGGTACCAGTTTTTCATCCGGTATGGCAACACCAAATTTGCGTTCAATAAAAAGAATAATTTCTACTGTTGAAAAAGAATCAATGCCGGCCTGTTTAAGATCGGTAGTTGCATCAAGTTGTATATTCTCTGCCAGTATATTATTTTGGATGTACTTTTTTATTTCTGTTATGATAATAATTGAATCCATGCTTTTATACAGTTCTTTTTTTTCTGTTAGCAATGTAAGATACGGTCATGGTGGCAAAAAAGAATGCCATTAATTTTAAAGCATCTGTTAATATGGAAGCTACGCCACCACCTCTTAAAAATAATTTATAAAAACCCTCCAGCGACCAGTTTAACGGCGACCAGGCGCTGATATTACGCATTACTTCGGGCATTACATAACTGGGCACCCAAATACCGCCCAATGCAGATAGTAACAGGATTGAAAGCGAACCCATAATTGCGGCCTGGTGCTCGGTTGTAGCCAGTGTGCCAACGGCAACGCCGAAGCCGGTAGCTGCAAAAGCCGTGGCCAGCGTTAAAATAAAAATACCCATAATGCTGTTGCCTAAAACCAAAGCAGGTAAACCTAATTGTGGTAAAAGATATTTACCAACACCCAGCATCAATAAAAATTGAATAAGACAAACAAGCACATATACAATTATTTTACCGTTAACCAGTAATAAAAAAGGCGTAGGCATACTATGTAATCTGAAAACGCTGCCTTCTGTTTTTTCTTTTAAAATACTGCCTGATAAAGGGATGGCAATAAAGAACATGGCAAAAATAGTCCATGCAGGTACATTGTGCTGCACGGCGTTGGGAACCACTTTATCGGTAGCCGTAGATGCGTAAATTTCGGTGTAATGAATGATCTGCGATTTTTGATAAGCAGTTTTTGGAGCCTGCTTTTTATCAGGGATAACATCGGCAATCTGTTCAGAAAAAGTTTCGAACATGATTTTTGTTTTCACTTCAGTAATAAACTCACGCAGGTTACTTGTAACGGTAGCCAAAAAAGATTTTTTTGCAACAGGATCTATCAGGATTGATATGTTAACAGAATCTTGTTGCTGCTGTGCTGTATCTGCGCCGTTCATGGTTTCGTTCACCAATACCGATACATTTTTGCGTATGGCGGCCGTTGCGCCTTTGGGAATTACAATACCCAATAAAAATTTTCCTTCGCTTACTGCTTTAATGGCTGTTTCGCTGCTGGCGGGCCTTCCATCAATACTATCGCTTACATAACACAACTCGTTACTGCGCAAACCCTGTTCAATAATATTGCCTAAAGAATCATCATCGTTGTTTACAAAGATGATGGGTATGCCTTTTTCGTTGATGGATTTAAAAGCTGAATCCTGTATCAGCGTCATCACTAAAATGAGTGCTACCGGCATGATGAATAAAACAGAAAGCCCTACCTTATCTCTTAAAAGTAAAAGCATCTCTTTTTTAACCACAGCCAATAATTTGTTCAGCATCAGTCTCTCAGTTTTCGGTTGGTTAAATTTAAAAATACATTTTCCAGGTTGGTTGATCCTGCATTTTTACTGATCAGTTCTGATGGTGTGCCTTCGGTTAAAATTTTTCCATTATCAATGATGGAAACACGGGTACAAAAATTTTCTGCTTCTTCCATGTGGTGAGAAGTGTAGATGATAGTTGTGCCTGCAGCGTTTACTTCTTTAAGATGTTCAATTATTACGTTGCGGCTTTGTACATCTACGCCAACAGTAGGCTCATCTAAAAATAAAATTTTAGGACTATGCAAAACACCGGCAATTAAATTTACCCTCCGCTTCATACCGCCGGAGTAGGTAGATACCTTTCTGTTAGCTGCATCCATCAGCCCAAGTTTTTGCAGCCAGTTATCAATACTGTCGTTTAAATTTTTTCCATGCAGGCCATACATGCTGCCGTAAAATGCCAGGTTTTCCCGGGCCGTTAGTGTTGGATAAAGTGCAATATCCTGCGGCACTACACCTACAATATTTTTGATGGCAGCCAGTTCTGTATCAATATTTTTTCCATCAATTAAAATTTTGCCGGAAGTAGGCGGAAAAAGGCCACAAAGGATAGAAATGGTAGTTGTTTTGCCGGCTCCGTTTGGCCCAAGCAATCCAAATATTTCGTTCCGGTTTATAGAAAAAGAAATGCAATTAACTGCGGGCTCGGTAGCATGCTTAAAGGTTTTCGTTAAATTTTCTATTTGTATAATAACCGGATTGTCCATCTTTTAAAAACTCAGATTTTCATCAAAAACTTTTTGCAGGCATATTGATAAAGATTTAAGCAGTCAGATTTTTTTATAATAAAGTGTGCAAATTTAAGCTAAATAACCCGCCCAAAGCCAATATCAGCTTATTAATTCGGTAGTGATTTTAGCCGAGAGCAGGCACAAAGGAATGCTTGGCCCGGGATGTACGCTGCCGCCACAGAAGTATAAATTTTTAATATCTTTTGAAAAATTGGCGTGGCGCAAAAAAGCGGCAAATTTATTGTTGCTGCTGTTGCCATAAATAGCGCCAAATGCACTGGATGTGCGGCTTTCAATAACCCGGGGATCAAAAACCATTTCGCTTTCAATCAATGGTCTGATATCTGTTTTCAGCATCCTGTTTATTTTCAGTATCATATTTTCACGGGCTTCGGTAATAAACATATCCCAATCCTGTCCCTGGTTATTAGGTACGTTAATAAAGCTGAACCAGTTCTCACAACCGGGCGGTGCATCGGTTGGAGTATGTTTGCTGGTAATGTTTAGGTAGATGGTAGGATCGTGGTAGATGGCTTTTTTGGCAAAGATGGTATTGAACTCTTCTTCATAGTTTTCGCTGAAGAGAATGTTGTGCAGCCCCAGTTCTTTAAATGCTTTTTTTATGCCCCAGTAAAAAATAATGCCAGAACTTGATTTTGGCTGATCCAATGTTTTTGCCGGTCGTTTAACATGCGGCATTAATTTTTTATAACTGTTGTACACATCCATATTGCTTATCACAACATCAAATGGTTCTGATGCAGTATCAGTTTTTATGCCGGTTACTTTTTTATTTTCAATCAGTACCTCTCTTACCGCAGTTGAAAAATTAAACTGCACGCCAATATCTTTTGCAAGTTGTGTAAGAGAAGCCGTAATCCTCATCATACCGCCTTCGGGATAAAAGGCACCTTTTACAATTTCAACGTGGGCAATAACATTGAGTGTGGCAGGCGATAAGTAAGGACTGGAGCCATTATACGTGGCATAGCGGTTAAAAATTTGTATAAGTCTGCTGTCTTTAAAAGATTTTTGATTGGCGCTGTTCATTGTATCAAAAGCACCAATTTTTCCAAAGTTTAAAATACCTTTTGCAACCGGCCATGTAAAAAAATTTTTAAGGCGATGCAAAGAATTTTGTAAGAAAACCTTATCCGTAAGATTGAAAATGATTTCTGTTTTATCCAGATATTTAATGATGTCTTCTTTTTTATCTTTTGTTTTGGCAGCCAGTTGCTCAGCAAATTTTTCTTTACCGTGATAAGCATCTAAAAAACTTCCATCTTCAAAAAAATATTTATAAACGGGGTTTAGCGGAATGTAATTAAAATGTTCACGTGGATTTTTGCCGGAGAGGATAAACAGTTCATCTACATATTGCGGCATTGTAAAAACGGATGGCCCCATATCAAAGCGGTAACCGTCTTTACTTTCTGTTGAACATTTGCCACCGGGGAATGAGTTTGCTTCAAACACGGTTACTTTATAACCTTTGTTGCGCATGCGGATGGCTGCAGCAAGTCCTGCTACACCAGCACCAATAACAGCGCAGAATTTATTATTTTCTGTAATCATAATTTTTACCTTGCGGCAAAATTAACTGATTTCAGGTATTCAATTATGTATCAGGAAGTAGATTGGAATACAGGTTATGTAATCACCAACGCAGGCACTCAGGAGAGTGGCTGTACTCAATTTATTTCAGATTTATCAGCAGGTAATACCAACATCTAATATACCTTCTCCCAGGTCTTCTTCGGTATATATATAACTTGGTTTTTTAGCTACTGGCAATGCAGTATTGCTGAATTTAAGTTCATCCGGCATGGTAGCCTTAAAGTTGTTGTTTGATAGATTCTTCATTTTATTTGTTTTTAATAAATAGTATGGCATTAAAATCGTGCCAAAATGGATATTGGTTATTTTATTAACGGGGAAAGGGCAGAATTATTATATTAAAAGGCCGTATTTGTAATAAAATGTACACGTAATTTTATAATAAACGGGCTTTAATCAACACATAGGGGATAATGTAAATCAGTACATATTGCCTAAGTTATTATATATATTAAAACTAACGCTTTGTTTTCAACCCACTTTAAACAATTCCTCCCACCTTGTTGTATAGCGTGGGCTTCGCAATTCCTGTCGCATTTTCCAATCTCTTTTTGTACCCGATGCGGCAAATTTTATCATGTCATCTCTCATGGCAAAATTTACATTATCCAGCATGCTCATTAAAAAACGGCTGTTGTTTGTAGTTTGGGCAACAAACATGTTGGCCTGTATGGTTGTATCGGGTACAATGCCACTCAGCATTACACCTGCCTTTTTATAAATTCTTCCCTGCTCAAATAATTTATCAACCAGTTTAACTGCAGGTTTTATTAATTCGTTGGTGGCAGATGTTGCAACCGGTAATGTTACATAACTGCTTAGCGTGGGTCCATGCCGGAAGTAGGTGTTGTGGCTTTGTTCTTTTGGTACCACAAAAACACTGATGGTGCTGGCAGCACTCCGCTGTCTTCTTAATTTTTCTGCAGCTCTGGATGTGTATGTTGCTACGGCTTCTTTTATATCTCTGATATTTTTTACCGGGCTGCCAAACATCCTGGTGGTGGCAATCATTTTTTTTACCACCAGTTCATCTTTCATTTCGCTGGCAGTTTCTCCTTTCAATTCTTTTATAAGTCTTACCCCAACTACGCCGCCTAAATTTTTATGTGCCCATGCTTCCGTTTTTTTGGTAAGATCATACGCGGTGAACACAGCATTCATTTCTATCAGTTTTTCTGCATACTGCCTGCCTACGCCCCACACTTCGCCAATGGGTGTATCCTGTAAAGCTTTTGTAATTTTTTCTTTTGTATCCAGCACCACTACGCATTGTGTGGCATCTTTATTTTTTTTTGCAAGATGATTGGCTACTTTGGATAATACCTTTGTTGGTGCCACGCCTACCGATACTTTTATACCGGTCCACAACTCCACTGTTTCCCTGATGTTGAGCGATACCTGCTGCAGATCTTTTTCTGCAAATTCATCTAAATTTAAAAATGCTTCGTCAACAGAATACACTTCCACATTTTCAGTGCCCAGCATTATTCTCAGGGTTTCCATCACCCGCCAGCTAAGGTCGCCATACAAATTATAGTTAGATGAAAAAGTAGCTACATCATGCTCCTCAATTAATGGCTTTGCTAAAAAATACGGCCCAGCCATATTGACGCCCAGGCTTTTTGCTTCATCAGTTCTGGATATAATGCAACCATCGTTGTTGCTGAGTACCACAACCGGTTTATCATCCAGGTGCGGCAGAAATAATCTTTCGCAACTGCAATAAAAACTATTACAATCCACTATCGCTTTCATTTCGCTTTAAATTAAAAAACTGCCTGCACAACCCCGTCAGCGGCTATCAGCCCTGACGGCGGTTGTAGATAAGCCGCCCGCTATTCTATAATATACTTTTCCATATCGCTCTCTTCATACCTTCCAATATGCACTTTTTCAAATTCCACAACTCCTCCAAACCAATCCAATACTTTTTGCGATGCTAAAAAACTATTATTATTTTTTAAAATTGCATGATAAGATGAAAATTCCCAATCTTTAAAATCTTTTACAAAGCCATGCAGCTTTGCATTATAATGGCAGTAATAAATCATTGATGTAAGGTAATTATCATCATCAATTAATTTTCTTTCAAATGGCGATTCAAATAATGGCCCGGTTCTGTTATTGGCTTTGTTTACAGCTTGCGCATAGGAATTAAAAAAATGAGAGAGTTGTTTAGATGCATTTAGCTTCATCATTCCTTGTTCATTATGTTTGGATACCAGTACATTTTCTTTTACATAAACCAATAAGTGAAAATGATTTTTCAATAATGCATAGGCAAAGGTTTCCAGCACATCAGAGCAGTACAAATTGTACTGTTGTAAAAAGTAATAATAATTTCGCTGCTCTTTAAAAATATCATCCCCATTTACACCTCTGTTGTAAATATGAAAATAAGAGCCTTCTGTAAGTGGTTGTACGTACATAACGCTGTTTTTATGTTAGGGTTACCATAACCCCGTCGGCGGCTTCAAGCCCCGTCGGCGGTTATTTGGATGATCTATTATAGTCTTCCCATCAGCCAACCGCCGTCAGGGTTTGCAACCGCTGACGGGGTTTTGCACCTCACACATTCCGGATAATATATACCACCACTCCCCAAATTTTAAAATCGCAAAACTCGCTTACTTCAATCGGCGAAAGTTTATTTGTTTCCGGCACCAGCCGCAAACTGTTCATTGTTTTTTCGTAGCGCCGTATCAACATTTCGCCGTCAATAACAGCAATTACAATTTTACCGTTTTGCGGTTTCAGGCTTCTGTCTACAATTACAATATCACCATCATAAATACCGGCATTAATCATGCTGCTGCCACTCACCCGCATAAAAAATGTTGCCGGTTTATTGCGGATGAGTTGCTCATTCAAATCAATACCCCGTTCCATATAATCATCGGCGGCAGCACCAAACCCCGTTGCGTTTGCGGTAGTTACATGTTGCTGCGTAAAATCTTTACTACCGCTGTAGCTGCTGCCAAAAAACTTTTCCACTTCCATAAAAATTAATTTTAAATACCAAATTATTTAGTAAATTTATGCTAAAATAATTGGGAAACAAATTTTTCATTTGTTAATATTTTAATTATGGAAAAGTTAATAGTAAGTATTCCGGGTTACAAAATATATGAATACCTGTTGGTGCTAAACCCGCATGAGGAACTACGCAATAAAATCATGCAGGTAAAAAATGATTTTTACGAAAAGTACAAGGCCGAGAATGCCCGTTGGGGCAAACCGCATATTGCCCTCGTTAATTTTTTGCAGTACGAAATGATGGAAGAGCGCATCATTAACCGGCTGAACATAGTTGCGATGGGTTATCATCCTGTAAAAATAGAACTGAAAGATTTTGACAGCTTTCCATCGCACAGCATCTTCATAAACATAACTTCAAAACTGCCTGTACAAACACTGGTAAAAACCATCCGCACAGAAACGCAGCGCCTGATGAAGTTTGATGAAGATAACAAACCACATTTTATAATGGAACCCCAGTTAACTATTGCCCGAAAACTAAAGCCTTGGCAATACGAACAGGGCTGGCTGGAGTACAGCCACAAACATTTTACCGGGCGGTTTATTGCCGATGGCATGTTGTTGCTAAAACGACCGGTTGGCGAATTGAAATACCAGATAGCCAGGCGTTTTGAATTTCAAAATTTACCGGTGGCAACAAAGCAAGGAGATTTATTTGGCTAAGAGAACGCACTTCGACAGGCTCAGTAGAGAAAAAGAGGGAAAATTTTTTTTGAGCCAGGCCTTTTTTCTTTGTTCAACTTCATTGGCGTCGCACTCTTGTAGGGTAAATCTTTATTCAACTCTTTAAATTCACAACAGCTTTCAAAACAGAAAAAAAAATCTGTGACATCTGCGAAATCAGCGGACTAAATAATTCGTGTAATTGTAGCCTCAAATTCGTGTAACAAAAAAAAATTAAAACAAATGCACAACAATAAATTACAACAAGATCATCACAAAGTATCCGCCGCACAACAGGAAGAAAAAATACAATACCTGGCCGGCCGTGGTGCACAGTTCAACACCAAAAATCGTTTTTTAAAAGACGAAAAAACACAGGAGCATATTGAAGGCATTGACGACTGGGAGGCCAGCAATATTGCCACGCAATACATCGAAATGCAAAGTAAAACAATCGTAAATAAAGTAGAAAGCAAAGATGTAGGTATGGGCTACAGCATGAACCCTTATGCCGGTTGTGAGCATGGTTGCATTTACTGCTATGCCCGTAATGTGCATGAATACTGGGGTTACAGCGCCGGGCTGGATTTTGAGCAAAAAATTCTCATTAAAAAAAATGCACCTCAACTGCTGCGTAAATTTTTAATGCATCCTAAATGGGATGGCACACCCATCATGCTAAGCGGCAATACCGATTGCTACCAACCAGCCGAACAAAAGTATCGCTTAACAAGAGGCCTGCTGGAAGTATGCAATGAATTTAACCAGCCGGTTGGCATACTTACCAAAAACTCCTGGATACTAAAAGACAAAGACGTATTGCAGGAAATGGCGAAAAAAGGAATTGTATCTGCCATGGTTTCCATCACTTCTTTTAATGAAGACCTGCGGCGCAGTATGGAACCACGTACCACCACCGCCAAACAAAAATTAAAAGTGATCAACGAATTAAGCAGTGCCGGCGTACGCATGGGTGTTATGATGGGCCCGATGATACCGGGACTGAACGAACACGAAATGCAACGCATTATGAAAGCGGCTGCAGATAACGGAGCTACATTTACGGCTTACACTTTCATCCGTTTAAATGGGGCCATTAAATTTTTATTTCACAACTGGCTATATAAAAACTTTCCCAATCATGCTGACAAGGTTTGGCATTTGATAGAGCAAAGCCATGATGGAAAAGTAAACGACACCCGCTGGGGCGTACGCATGCGTGGCGAGGGAAGCATTGCCGATATGGTAGCACAGCAATATAAAAAATACGGCAAGCTGTATAACATGAATGCAGAAGAATGGAGTTTGAATACGAAGTTGTTTCAGCGGCCGGGGCAGCAGGGGAAATTATTTTAATTTTTTTTATTCCTCTGAAACTATTGATTCTACTACACTTTCAGCCTCGTAAAAAATACACATCAAAAAATATTTTAAAAAAATCTTCACAAATATTTGGCAGTATCAAAAAAATAAATTCATCTTTGCACTGCAAAACAAAATTAAAAACAACAAAACATGTTACGCATACAACTACATATTGAAGCGGGGAATTGTTTTAGTCCGAAGACGGATTATGGCAATAGCGGGGCATGTTATGCTGCATCATAAGTTTACCAAAACCAACTGATTCAAATACGAGCCCCGACCGAAAGTTGGGGCTTTTTTTATCCAATAAATTTAAACAGGCATCTGAAGAAAATAAAAATTCAAAAGTAAAAAGTAAAAAATGCAACAGCTACAACATAAACAATTTACCATGCAGCATACGCTATCATCATTAGCGATACGCTATTGGTATGTGCCGGTGGGTAGTCGGTTTACAGCAATTGGCAATATGAGTAATGATGATAAAAAACGACCGTGGTTTGAACGATAAGGTATAGTACACCTCAACGAGCAGCCCGGTCAACTTAAAAAATGACCGGGCTTTTTTTATGCCCGAAAAAAACGGAGGGTGAAATGAAAATGATAATTGCAGTGTTGGTTGTAAGAGCAATCATCAACATGATAGAAAAAAATAAAAGCGTTACCGAAGAAAAAAATGAAAGCAGGAAGAAAATTATTCACCCTACAGAATTTGAGATAAGGTAAAATATTATATGCAGAAAGGAGGAAAATAGCTGCTCCTTGTGAGATGCAACAAGGACAGCTTTTTCTAAAAGTTCTTTGATTAAAAATATAGAAGTATTCTCCCGACAGCAATCGGGATCTTCTGTACAATGGTCTGTTCGTCTAATGGTTCAGGATCACAGGCTTTCTACCTGAGGATACCGGTTCGAATCCGGTACAGACTACAAACCCGTGAAGACATAGTTGCAACGGAGTTGTTGCAGCTATAACGGTTCGTTTGTGTAACGGCTAACATCACAGACTGTCGATCTGTTGAAATGGGTTCAACTCCCATACGAACCGCAAATTATTGAGTGGTGCAACGGCAGCATATCAGAATTTGAGTCTGATGATGATAGTTCGAATCTATCCTCAATAACAAACGTTGGCTTTAGCTTATCTGGTAAAGTACCACACTGTGAATGTGGCGAACAGGGTTCGAGTCCCGGAGTCAACCGAAGGAATGTTGAACAAGGAAGTAAAGAATGAAAGTGAATTAAAACTAATGCGGTTTGGTGTATCGGTAACATGATCATCTTCCTTTCTTTCTGAGAGGTAAACATAAGATGGTTGTATCCAGTTCGAACCTGGAAGCCGCACAATAATAGCTGGTAGCCCAACGGCAGAGGCGATAGTTTTAGAAACTATACAGTGTGAGTTCGAGTCTCACCCGGCTAACAAGATTGGTTTATAGTTCAATGGATAAGAACACTTCACTACGAATGAAGGGATGAGAGTTCGAATCTTTCTAAACCAACAAAATAAAAACTATGGCCTTTAGCTCAACGGTAAGAGCGGTTGCCTTATACGCAAAAGGGTATTGGTTCAAATCCAATCTGGCCAACAAAAAAATAAAATTGCGGTTTGGAGTAATGGCTAACTCAGAAGTCTCATAAGCTTCAAATACCAGTTCGAATCTTGTAGCCGCAACGAAGATGACTTAACTCAATTGGCAGAGTGCTATCCTGATACGATAGTGGTTAAAGGTTCAAGTCCTTTAGTCATCACAAAATGGTTCGTAACTCAATTGGTTTCAGAGTACCGGTCTTTTACACCGGGAGTTGTGAGTTCGAGTCTCACCGGGCCAACAAATTGTTTGAACGGGGATTTTAAAAGATTGATAGGATTAACAGGATTAAAACAATCCATCAAATCTTTTTAATCCACCCAAATCATCGTTCAGACAAAAAAACGGATGAATAGCTCAACGGCAGTCCGCCGGTTGGCAGATGTTAGGCACCGGGTTGAAAGTTCGAATCTTTCTTCATCCTCTTTACCCTTCGAAGCTTTAGCGTAGTCGGGAAAATGTGAGTGCGGCGAAGTTGGAGAGTCGCAGTGGTCTGTAAAACCACTGGCCTAAAGGTCTGAATAGGTTCGTGTCCTATCACTCACACAAAGGAGAGAGTCCGGTTGGTCGAGGGAGCTGTCTTGTGCACAGCATCCTGCGGAAAAACAGTCTTGGTGTAAAAGCCTCAAGAGTTCGAGTCTCTTTCTCTCCGCAAAATATTTGGAGGGTTGACAGAGTGGTATTGTAGTGGCCCGCTAAGCCACCATCGTTAATGCGATGCAAAGGTTCGAATCCTTTACTCTCCGCTTGTCCTGCTGGCAGACATGGCGTATGTGTTCGACTGCAAATCGAAAGAAGGAGGTTCGAGTCCTCTGCAGGACTCAGATGAAAATAATTGTTTGAAGCAGATGAATTCGATAATGAGGAAATAAGGATCAATCAAAAAATCTGTAACAAACAAATGGACGAATAGCTCCAATGGTAGAGCATTGCGTTGAAGCCGCAACCGTACAAGTTCGAATCTTGTTTCGTCCACTTTGATGCCAGTATGATGTAACGGTAGCATGATAGTCTCCAAAACTATCTGCCAGGGTTCGAATCCTTGTGCTGGTGCAAACCCTGTCGGCGGTTGCAAACCCCGACAGCGGTTAAAATAAAATGTGTAAAAAGAAAATTGGAAAATAAATGTTGATCCGCCGGTTGGCGGACGCCAATTAAGTTCCATCAACGAACAAATGTTTGTAAACAAAATTTTAAATCTCCCCTTTAGGGGTTGGGGGCAAAACAACATGAAATGGAACAGCAGCAATGGAGAAAACTGAGCGGACAAAAAATACACATCCCGATTGAGGATGAAGTAAGGGCCGCAATACTCCGGGAAAAAGAAATGGGGCACCAGCTTAAAGTATGTATTGGTACCGATAGCCAGGTGAAGGGTAAGGAAACAGAGTTTGCAACCGTGATCGTTTTTATACGAAAAGGCAAAAGTGGTTTTATGTACATCAACAACGAATCCTCTTTTCAGAAGATGAGCATTAAACAACGGATGCTTACGGAAGTGGCTAAAAGTATTGATGTGGCTTATGCACTGTGCAAAATATTTACTGCTTATGGAGTGGATATGGAAGTACACGCCGACATCAACACCAATCCAGGCTTTAAAAGTAATGATGCCCTTAAAGAAGCGATGGGCTATATCATGGGAATGGGCTTTGCGTTTAAAGCCAAGCCGGAAGCTTTTGCAAGCAGCAGCTGCGCCAATAAAGTAGTGCAATAGAAAGTAAGAAAAAAATTATTAAAATTAAAAAATGATAAAAATGAAAAGGTATAATAGTAAAAATAAAAGTTCAATAAAAAGAAATTTAATTAAGTGCAGAAAAATATTTTCTGCCGGCTAAAAATAATTATCATGGCAAAGAAGCATAAAAGCGAAAGAGAAAAGCAATTGCTGAAAACGGCAGAGCAGGAGGCTGTTATTGCACAGGCTTTACATTTTTCCAGGAAAAGATTTAAAAAATTTGATGAGATCATTGAGCAGTTATACAAGGGCGAAGATCTGAGTTTTTCATTTTCTGACAGAAGGATATGGAAGATAAACGAGTGCTTTGTTCTTTTTTCAACAAAAGCAAAAGCTGCTGAAAAGAGACTGTTCAGGGACGTATTGATAAAGCTTGATGAAAAAACTGAACTGGTTGCAGAAGAAGCAAACATTCAGGCGCTGTGCAATATAATGCAGTACAAAACTTACTGGAAAAATGACCTGTTTAAATGGAAGCCTGTAACAAAGCAAGCCGCAACCCAGGTAAAAGAACTGGCTTCGTATCTTTTTTGTAAATATAAAATACCTGAATTTTTATACCAGGGTTTGTACGAAACAAAAAACATGCAGCACCTGGAATGGCTGATACACCTGGGTGATGGCGGCAAAGTGAAGGAGATGAAAAATATTCCAATCCCTTTTACACAAAAGATGGGTCATTGTTTTTTAAATGCGCCTGCAAAATTTTCTGTTACGGAAGCACTCAGGTGGTCGCAGGTAAAAGGTTTAAACGGAGAAGACAGGCTGGCGGAAAGAATTGCTTATTCCTGGATTGGTACAAAAGCTTACAGTGATGAAGTTTTTTGGGAGGGTTTTATACAACTGGTAATAAACGGAGGCATGTTTAACCTGAACAAATTAACCGAGCTGATTGATTATGTAAGAGAAGAAAGAAGAGTGAATACCAATTACAGCTTAAAGGGAAGAACATTGCAATCCTTATTTCGCCAGAGCGATAAATGGCATAACCGTTTTGCCGGCAGCAGGGCCAACCAGGTTTGGAAACCAAGTGGTATTGATGGGTATAGAACAGAAAAGAAATCGGAAGTGGTTGTGCTGGAAGAATTAACAGAATCAAGAAAGTTAAGTGAAGAAGGAAAAGCCATGAAGCACTGCGTAGGATCTTATGCTTTTTATTGTGCCAAAGGAAAATCAGCGATTTTTTCGTTGCGCAAATATTCCGGCGGCATATTGCTGGATATTATGGCAACGATAGAAGTGAATCTTTCTTTACAAAGAATAGTACAGGCAAAAGCAAAAATGAATAAACCCATTAATGAAGAAGCTAAAAAGTATATGGAGCTGTGGGCCATGCACGAAGGATTGGCCATAAACCCTTATTTGTAAAAAACAAAAAACAACAACAATGGAAAATAGTACCAATCAAAAAATGATAAATGCCAACAGTGTTTTTGATCACGGTTTTTTAAGCGGTAAGTCGCTGTACCTGTATTGCTTTGGGCAAATACCCAGTGCGAACTATGTAAATAATATTGATGGAGAAAAAGCATTTGAAGCCATTAAAACTGCATTCGGGCATTTGATAAAATCGGTACATGGTTACCGGTATTACGATAGTAAAAAAAGCCGCTACGTTTTTGACGAAACTTTTATGGTGATGCAAAATGGCTGCGTAATTGAGTTTGATAATGATTACTGCGAAATATATCACAGTGGTGAGCAGGACAATTTCATAACCGAATGCACCGGCCTGATTAAAAAATTTAAGGAAAGGCAACGTAGAAAACCGCTGGAGATAAACCTCATCAGCCGTGGCAGAAGCGGACTGGAACTAAAACAATTAGAAGTAAAACGCACAAAGTTAGACCTGGACCTTTTTTACGAAGATGATTTTAAACCGGTAAGTGATACGATTTGTAAACGTTTGTGTAAGGATAAAGACAAAGGCATTGTACTGCTCCACGGTTTACCAGGCACAGGCAAAACAACTTACCTGCGTTTCCTGATTGGCAAAATAAAAAAGCGGGTGCTGTTTGTTTCGCCCAATGTGGCGGCAGATATTACCAGCCCCGATTTTATTGAACTGTTGGTGAGTAACCCAAACAGCGTGCTGATAATTGAAGATGCTGAGAATGTGATCATGGACAGAAAGCTAAACAACAATGCATCAGTATCAAACCTGTTGAATATTTCAGACGGGTTACTGGCAGATTTTTTAAATGTACAACTGATATGCACATTCAATAATTCGCTCACACTGGTTGACAGTGCTTTAATGCGCAAAGGAAGATTGATTGCGAAATATGAATTTGGAAAACTGGGTGTTGAAAAAGCGCAAAGACTAAGTGATCATTTAGGTTTTAAAAATGCAATTACAAAACCGATGACGATAGCAGAGATTGCCAACCCGGATGAAAAGGAAGTAATACAACCGCAAGTGCAGGTAATGGGTTTCAGGCGGCCGGAAGTAATGATGAATTAAAATATTGCTGATGCAAAGGCATCGGCAGAAGAGTTCTGCCAACGCGGAAAAGGATATATATGCCTGTTAGCAGCAAACCAGATGTGTGTTTTAAAAAAGCACCATAGTGCAGATGTAGTAACAATCTGTATGCTGTTGCGGCAATAGCGCAATGTCCTCCATAGTCAGTGGGTCAAGGGTTCAATTCCCTTTCGTAGTAAAACACGGTAGCTCAGTGGTAGAGCAACAGACGTCACGGGGTTCGAATCCCCACCGAAAGGAATCGGATAGTTCAAATGGTTAGAACACTACACTGTTAATGTAGAGGAAAGAAGTTCAGCACTTCTTAAAAAAGCTGAAACCAAAGGCATGGTTATCTGCCTGCAATGTTGAAGAACGATACAGGTTAAAGCCTGTGTGGTCATTAATGCAAAGCAATCGGGTTGTTACCAGCAGGTTGATAAAAAGTATTATAAAGTATGGCACTTCGGTAATACCGGCGATAAATATTTTATCGCAACGTATTGCAGAACTGAAATAATAAAAAGTACCGGCATCAGCTTCCGTAATAAAACGATGGCAGGTAATCACCGCCTTTTTAAACAAAATTTATAACGCCGCTAATTCGTGTAATTCGTGTAATTCGCAAAATTTGTGACAATAACAAAAGCAATGAAAAGAATTAAAATTTACGCCTACCAGGTTGCCCTGGTTTACAAAAATGGCGAGTACAAAAAAATGCTGCAGCCAGGTACTTACTGGTTTTGGGGCAACGAGCGTGTTATGATCTATGATGTAACTGCGCAGTTCAATACTTCAACCGATATGAACATTCTGTTGCAGGATGCCGAGCTGGCCAATGCCCTGCATGTAATTGATGTAAGCGACAATGAAATTGTGTTGCAGTACCGTGATGGTTTGCTGAAACAGGTATTGACTGCAGGCCGTTACGCTTTCTGGAACAACGCAGTTAATAACTATGCATTCATTAAAGCAGATATCAGCAAGATCGACATCACTGAACCCATCAGCCGCACTGTGTTGCAGAACAAACTGGTGGCGCCTTATGTGCGTAGCTACACTGTAGAAAACTACGAAAAGGCTGTGTTGTTCATTGATGGAAAGTACGCCCAAACTTTGCCTGCCGGTGTTTACTACTGGTGGAAGAACAACATCACCATTGTGGTTGGCAAAGCCGATACCCGTATGCAGCAGATCGAGATCAATGGCCAGGAAATTCTGACCAAAGACAAAGCTGCATTGCGTATCAATGGTTATGCCCAGTACAAAGTAACTAACATTGAAAAAGCTTTGCTGCAGAACAAAGATTACGAACGCCAGTTGTATGTTGCCTTTCAACTGGCATTGCGTGAGTACATTGGTGCATTGGGTTTTGATGAATTGCTGGAGAAAAAAGACGGCATCATACCATTCATTCTGGATGCAGTAAAAATGGCTGCCGAAGATTTGGGTGTTGCGGTAAACGGTTTCGGTATCCGTGATATCATTTTGCCAGGCGATGTGAAAGAGATCATGAACAAAGTGCTGGTGGCCGAAAAAAATGCACAGGCCAACAGCATTATGCGCAGGGAAGAAACTGCCAGCACCCGTAGCCTTCTTAATACTGCCAAACTGATGGAAGACAATACCATGCTGTGGAAACTGAAAGAGATGGAATACGTGGAAAAGATTGCCGACAAAATTGGTGAGATCAGCGTAAGCGGTAATGGTACTTTAATTGAGCAGTTGAAGCAGATTTTTGTAGCGCAGAAATAAACTAACATCCGGTATCGTTCCGGTACCGGATGTTTTTTCTTTTTTGTGGGACGGGCTTTGTTGCTGCTATTAAACATCGTTGTGTCACTCACTTGTACGGCATACCTTTATTGGGCTTTTATCGAAGCGGAGATTAACTTATAAAAAACTCTAAAATGACAAGTATACAAAAAGAATATTTTTTGGGTACGATTGATGGAACGATGATCAATGATCAAATCAAAATTTCTGAAGAGGATTATGTTTTCTGTTTGAATGTTTTAAATGATTTCTCAGAATTGATAGAGAATGAGAATTTATTTAAAGTGGTTGAACTAAATTATGAAGACTTGAAATCTAAAATTTCAGAATATAGATTAAGAATTCATGAATTACTTCACCACAATTCTAATGACATTAATTTGCTTAAAATTAATGTTAACAGGCTGATTTTAAATTTACTTTCCGCAATCAGAACATTTTTGGATCATAAAGAAACACAACTGAAAAGAAAATTCGGAAAAAATTCTAATGAACTTTTCCTTTTTGAGGAAGAAAAAAGGAGTGCATTTGATAATAATTTTGAATACAGGTTTGTTAGTAAGCTGCGGAATTATGCACAGCATTGCGGTTTACCAATTGCTCCACCGGAAATAAAATCTTTCCAGGACGGGAATAACGGAGTTCAAAATGAAATAAATATTTTTTTTGAAAGAAATGAATTGCTTTCAAAATTCGACTGGGGCGTTTTGGTAAGAAAAGACTTAGAGTCTCAGCCCGAAAAATTCGATTGTTGGCCTGTAATTGATAAAGTATATGAATTATTGAAAGGTATTAATAAAAAAATAAATGAAAAAATACTAGAAAATTATAAATCAGAAGGAAATATGCTGTTACATCTAATCGCAAAAACAGTGAGTTTCAAGGGTATGCCTTGCCTTGTGAAAAGCGAGGGTACAGAGGTAATAACTTTTACTGTCAAATGGTTTCCTCTCGATCATATTGCAAAAGTTACAGGCGCACAGATAAATATTGTGTATGAAAAGGATTGCGACGCAACGATGATGCCATGTAAGTATAAAGCTGGTATTTCAAAATCACCATTCAGGATCGTTTAAAATATTTTGTAGTTCTTCATCATCAGGTTTTGTATAAATACCGGTTAGTATTTCGTGGGCTTCAATAAAATCGTTGAGTAAAGGATTGTCTTTAAGGATCAACAGTGCATTGAGGATGTTGGTATTGCCGGCACGTACAACGCCACGTAGTTGTATAATGCTGCCATCGTTGTACGTTTTAAACCAGTTACTGAATTTGTGAAAACGGGCTTTTTCACGATTGTCGCTGTTATCACAGATATAAACAACAACATTCTCTTTTTCATGAAGGAAAGCTTTGAGTATTGTAGTAACTGTTGCAGCAATTCGTTTATCAAGCGAGATTGTCTCAGGTTCATCAGGTTTGAATTTTAGTTCCAGGTTAAATCCAAAAACATGTTGTGCTAAATCAGGATACAAATCGAAGGCAGTAGAAAAATCGTAGAAATAGCAATGGTATGTACAACCGACGCTGGATGTGAACGAGTATAACTGCTCACTAATTTTTGATATCTGGTACTGTTGCAAAGTTGAAACCTGCTTTTTGAAGTTCTTCAAAAGATAAGCCATGTTGTCTGGCTTCTCTTATATAGGTACTCATTTCCAGAGCTACAAGCATTTTGGCTGTACCTTTTGCCTGCCTTGCTTTTTCGTTAAAGTATTCAGCAGTCCGCTTTTGGAATTTATCTGTGGAGGTTGACTGTTGCATGATTGAAAATTGTATAAGCAAGTTACAAAATTAAAATAGAACATTGTATTGTATTTATTAAAGAATTTATAATTATAACAAAATGAACAAATTAAAATTAACCGGAAAACAGATCCGTGCCATTGGTTACCCAGAAGGGCCGGTAGTTAGTGTGGCCATGCATACCATGTGTACACACTTTAAACATCATACCGAAGAAGATGCATTGAAGATATTAAAAGATGTATTGGCAGCGCCGGAGAATTATTTAGGAGATGAAGTACTTTCTAAAATTGCAGAAAAATTAATTGTAGTTGAAGAAGAAGCAACAACTGAAATTCCGCTGAATGAAAAAGGCGTGGAGTACAACATCTTTGGTGCAAAACATATTGAAGAAGGCGCTTTGCTGCAAATGCAAACTGCTGCTAAATTGCCTGTGGCTGTTGCCGGCGCTTTAATGCCCGATGCACACCAGGGTTATGGCCTGCCGATCGGTGGTGTGCTGGCAACAAATAATGCCATCATTCCTTATGCGGTTGGCGTGGATATTGGTTGCAGAATGTGCTTAAGCATTTTTGCCATTGAACCGGATGAGTTGAAAAAAAGAGAAGCTAATTTTCAAAGAGAGTTGGTGGCAAGTACTTTGTTTGGTGCAGGAAGGGAATTTAGTGAAAGAACAGAACACGAAGTGCTGGACAGAGCCGAATTCAGTGACATTACTTTTCTGCAACCATTACAGCACAAAGCCTTAAAGCAATTGGGTACTTCCGGCAGCGGAAACCATTTTGTAGAGTTTGGTAAAGTAGAAATTACCGATGCCACAAATCCAATGGGTTTACTGGTTGGTAATTATGTTGGTTTGCTTAGCCATAGCGGCAGCCGTGGATTGGGTGCAAATATTGCCAACCACTACACACAAATTGCTATGCAAAAAACCGTGTTGCCAAAAGAAGCTAAGCATTTGGCCTGGCTTGACCTGGATACCGAAGAAGGTATGGAATACTGGTTGGCTATGAACCTCGCTGGTGATTATGCAAGCGCCTGTCACCATACCATTCATGCAAAAATTGCAAAAGCCATTGGCGAAAAACCATTGGCCATGGTGGAGAACCACCACAACTTTGCATGGAAAGAAATGTATCAAAGCACTGAAGTAATTGTGCATCGTAAAGGTGCAACACCGGCTGGTAAAGATGTGCTTGGTATTATTCCGGGTAGCATGACGGCACCGGGTTTTATTGTAAAAGGTAAGGGAGAAGCTACTTCTTTAAATTCTGCATCTCATGGTGCCGGCAGAAAGATGAGCCGTACAAAAGCCCTGGCCAATATTACCCACGAAGCTTTAAAAAAAGAACTGAAAGATCATGGTGTAAAATTAATTGGCGGCGGGTTGGATGAAGCACCATTTGCCTACAAGGATATTAATGAAGTAATGCAAAGCCAAACAACATTGGTTGATGTGTTGGGTAAATTTTATCCGGCAATTGTACAGATGGATGGAAGCGATCCTAAGAAATTCAGGAAACGGAAAGATGGTATAAATGGTGAATAGATATGCTTTTACAGTCCCCGCCTTTTAATGGTTTGGGGACTGTTTTATTTTAAACTATTTTTACCGCAGTAAACCATTTTAATGAATACCATAACAGATAAAATAAAAGAATTTTTTTCCGATTTTTCAAAAGAACCCATTGCAGGCATTGAGAAATTGCCACAGGCTGGCAGCGAACGGCACTACTTTCGTATTCATACCAGTGATAAAACTTTTATTGCTACTTATGGTGCTAATTTAAAAGAGAATGAATCTTTCATTTATTTTTCCAGGCATTTTAAGAAAAAAAATCTGGCGGTTGCGGATGTGTTGTGCATTAATGAAGGTAAGAATATTTATTTGCAGGAAGATTTTGGTGATGTATCGCTTTTAAACAGGTTGGAAGAAAGCGGCTACTCAACAGCAGTGTATAATCTGTATAAAAAAAGTTTAGCGCAGCTTGCATTGCTGCAGGTAAAGGGCCACGAGGGGCTGGATTATAAAAAATGCCTTACCAACAGTTCCTTCGGTAAACAGGCCATCATGGCCGATCTGCTGTATTTTAAATATTATTTTCTGGATGCTTTGCGGCAACCTTACGATAAACAAAAACTGATTGATGATTTTGAGGCACTGAGTAATTACCTGAGCCATACGGAGTATAAATATTTTATGTTTCGTGATTTTCAAAGCCGCAACATCATGGTAACACAAGATGACACGGTTCATTTTATAGATTACCAGGGCGGCATGAAGGGTGCCCCGCAATACGATGTGGCATCTTTATTATGGCAGGCAAAAGCAAACCTGCCGGATGAATGGAAGCAACACTTGCTGGAAGATTATATGAATGCATTTGAAAAAGTAGTAGAAGAGCCGATTGATAAAGATATATTCCGAAGCCAGTACAATGGTTATGTATTAATTCGTTTGTTGCAGGTGTTGGGTGCTTATGGCTTTCGTGGTTTGTTTGAACGTAAAGCACATTTTTTAACCAGCATACCTTTGGCCTTGCAGAATTTAAAATGGTTTGTACAAAATCAAAGTATGGGTATTGCAGTGCCAGAATTTAAAAAAGTGCTGGAGCTTTGTATCAGCGACGAAGTGATTCAGGAGTTTACACCCTTGCAGGCAACAGATGAAACACCATTACTGATAATGATAAACAGTTTCTCCTTTATAAAATCCGGCTACCCAAAAGATGAAACAAAAAACGGCGGTGGTTTTGTTTTTGACATGCGTGGAATACTGAACCCCGGAAGGTTTGATGAGTACAAACATTTATCGGGCCTTGATAAACCGGTGAAAGATTTTTTGGAGCAGCAAACCAAAATGCCCGATTTTTTAAACAGTGTGTATAGCATGGTTGATATTTCGGTGGAGGATTACATAAAAAGAGGCTTTGAACATTTGACAATAAATTTTGGATGCACCGGTGGTCAGCACAGGAGTGTGTATGCTGCCGAAGCGTTGGCAAGGCATTTAAGAAATAAGTTTAAAGTAAAAATAAATTTAGCACATACAAATAAAGAAAATTGGAAGACATCCATTCAGCAATAATTTTTTCCGCAGGTTTGGGTACAAGGTTTAAACCCTGGACTGACTCACACCCTAAAGCTTTGGCCTTAGTCAACGGTAAATCTTTATTGCAACGCAATATTGAGTACCTGCAGCAATACGGCATTAAACATGTAGTTGTAAACATTCACCATTTTCCACAACAGATTATTGATGCCATCAAACAAAATAACGGTTGGGGAAGTAACGTAATCATCAGCGATGAGAGTAACGAAGTATTGGAAACCGGTGGAGGTTTAATGAAAGCAAGATATTTATTAGATAATGGCAAACCATTTATTTCTTTAAATGTAGATATACTTACAGATCTGGATTTAAACAAGCTTATAGCTTTTCACCAGCAATACAAACCTTTGGTTACATTTGGTGTAACAGATAGAAAATCATCAAGGGTTTTATTGTTTGATGAAGACAAACGTTTATGTGGCTGGAAGAATTTGCAAACTGGTGAAGAAAAAATATCCATCAATAAACCTAACCTTGTTCAAAAAGCATACAGTTGCGTAGTAATTTATCAACCCGAAATATTTTCTTTAATAAAACAAAAAGGAAAATTTTCAATCATGGATAGTTATCTCGATCTGGCAGCGGAGCATGTTATCCTGGGCTACAATCACAGCGGCGATAAATTAGTAGATGTAGGTAAACCAGAAAGTGTTGCCATTGCCGAAAAATTATTTAGTTAGCATCAGTTGGCGCATCAAACGATTTTTTATTTTCTTCTTTAGGTTTAATACCAAAATTATAACGGAACGTCAACCCCAATCTCCTGGTATCGTTAACCCGCTTGCCTTGTGCATTTAAAGTGCCCTGTTGTAAACTAAAGGATACCTGGTTGGTATGCAAAAGATCGTTTACTGAAAGAATGATATTTGCTTTTTTCTTTAAAATACTTTTGTTTGCCGAAACAAATAAACCGCCAAACGTATTCAGCTCATACAGGTTTTGTAAACCTCTGGTTTTTAAAAAGCCCTGCATGTTAATGGTAAATGTTTTAGTTACTTTCAATTCCTGAAACATAAAAAAAGTCCAGCTGCCACGTTTGTAATCTAATGGAAGCCCCTCGTAAAAACCAGTGTAGTGGTTATAATTATACAAAGCTCCTACATAAAAAAAATATTTTCCGCCAGGCGGAATGCCACCAATCACTTTTGCATAAAACTCTTTGTTGCTGCCCAGGTTATCATAAGTGCGATAGGCAATTTTGCTGCTGCTATCCTGGTAAGTAACATTGCTGAAAATATCTTTGGTATTATTGATGCCCAATGCAATTACAGGTATGTTATCAAAAGTTACATTTAGCTCGTAGTTGGTAGTAAACTGTGGTTTTAATTTTGGGTTGCCCACATCAAAAAGATACTGATCAATTAACCGCGGATATGGATTAAGCAACTCGTAATAAGGCCGCTTAATACTCTTGCGATAAATTGCATTACCGATCAACGGAAATCCAAACATTTTAAAAAGCTTGTGCTTAATAAACAGGTACGGAAAAACATCTGTACGCCTGATTGATAAAGTAGTGTCTTTGGGTATGGTTTGGTTGCCGTTAATATTGGTTGTCTCCAACCGCAGGCCTGGCTTTATTGTAAAGCCGGCAAATGTTTTTGAAACCTGTACATATGCGGCAGTAATTGTTTCTTTATAGTTAAATGTATTTGTTTGAAATGCATCAGCAAATTTTATATTGTTGCCGGTATCCTTAACATAGTTTGAACTGTTTTTACTGTTACTGATGGTTGCTTTAAAACCCGTTTCAATTGTTAAAGATTTAGGCAGCTTAAGCACAAGGTCAGTCTGCAGCACAAAAATATTTTTATCGTTGTTATTAATACCATCACCACTTACGTACGGCGTTGCCGGTAAATAATAATTGGTTTTGTAAAACTGTGTATTTCGGTTGCCATAATAACTGTAATCAAATTGTGCCGTCCACTCGCTGCCCAGCGAATCAATTTTATATTTTGTTGAAATATTATTACCAATATATCTTGTTTTGTTGCTACTGTTAATATCCGAAATATTTTTGCCAAGCACTGATGGCGATGGATTTTTGCTGATATCGATGCCGCTTACAGCAAAGCTTTTGCCATTTGTATAGCTCATTCGTAAATCGTATGCAACATTAAACTTTGGAGTAAACTGCACATCAATGCCGCTGTTGAGGTAATTATTTGTTGTAGGGTATGTTGTGTAAGATTGTTGTGCAATTAAACCAGAATCTTTTTTAAATAACCTGTCAGATTTCAGTTCTTCAAAATTATTTCTATCAGTAAACTGGTAATTGAGATAGCTGTTTATTTTTTGCGAGCCTTTGTTAATATTAAAGCCAGCCGTTTTGGTGGCATATACTCCCTGAAAGTAAGCAGCGTTCACATTACCGTTGGTGCCAAGTTTTACGCCTTTCTTTAAAACAATATTAATCATGCCGCCGGTACTGGCTGCATCGTATTTGGCAGATGGGTTTCGCAGCATTTCAATTTTACTTACACTGCCTGCTGGTAAACTTTTCAGCAGCGATGCAATATCGGCACTACTCAGTTTCATTTCCCTGCCATTGATCATAATGGTTGCTGGTGTTGTGCTGGCTAAATAAACATTGCCATCCTGATCCACAATGGCGCCGGGCGTTTTTTCTAAAACCTCGTAAGCATTGGTGCTGCTGTTGGCCAGCACTTCCGCATCCACTATGGTTTTATCATCTTCCTGTTTTATCAATGGTTTTTTGGCAACCACCACCACATCACCAAGCGTTGTATTTTTCGTTTTTAAAATTAAGGTGGTGGTAGCAGGCTTGTCGGTAACTGCAATCACTTTCTCCATATTTTCAAAACTTACAGAGCTCACCTTTAAAATAAATTTTGAAAATGTGTTAACCGTAAAACTTACTGCAGCATTATTTGCAACTTTGCTGCCAACCAAAATAGTATCAGGTAAAATATAAAGCTGCACTGTAACATTGTTTAATGTATCAGCTTTTGGAAAAGTTGTAAATACTTTTAGTGTGGTGGTTTTTTGGGCAAAAGCCATGCTCGCAAAAAGTAGCAGACTGCAAAAAAGAAACCAGTTTTTTTTGATCATGAATTAAAACCCTTTATTGTTTTTGCAAAGGGATATTTTTAAATGCAGGTTTAAAAATTATACAGCTACCATTTTTTATTTTTCAAACAAATCTTTCTTATCAACCACTTTAACCTGTTTGCCTGCTTTAAGTGTTTTGCTTACTACATCGTATGGGCCGGTAACAACAAGGTCGCCTTCTTTCAAGCCTGCAGTAATTTCAATATTGTTTATATCCTGTATGTCGGTTTTAACTTTCACCTTACTCACTTTGCCGTCTTTATCAATTACAAAACAAACAACTTCCAGTTCATCTTCCAGCGTTGAGGCAGACTTTACATTTGATTCATCTACTTTTTTTGTATCCGTTTTTATACTGTCATTTACATCACGGGTGGTAACAGCGTTAATGGGTACGCTCAATACCTTTGCATGTGTCTTGGTTTGTATATCTGCACTGGCACTCATTCCCGGCCGAAATGGAAAAGTGCCTTTGCCCAATAAATCTGTATAACTCTCAGCCAGAATACGAATGTAAACTTTGTACTGCGTAACATCGCTGCTGGTATTTGATAACGCATTTTGTGCCGCCGCACCATTATTGCTGCTGGCAATTTGTGTAACAATGCCTTTAAATTTACGGTCGCTGTAAGCATCCACTTCCACCAATGCACTGTCGCCTAATTTTACTTTTGGTATATCATTCTCACCCACATCAACCCTTATTTCAATCTTGCTCATATCTGCAATGCGTAAAATTTCGGTACCAACTGTAAAGCTGTTGCCCGAAACACTCTCACCCTTTTTTACATTCAGTAAACTAACCACACCATCTCTTGGCGCAATAATGGCCGTTCTGCTTAAATCTTTATTGGCCTTTTGCAAACTCGCCTGCGCTGTTTGCACATTGGCCCTTGCACTTTGCACATTGGCCTGTGTACTGCGTATGCCTTGCTTGGCGGCATTGTAATTTGCTTTGGCAGCTTTTAAACTTGTTTCGGCCACATCCATTTCGCTGCGACTGATAACCTTATCATCAAACAATTTTTTAGAGCGGTCGTATGCCCTTTGCGATTGTTCCATCTGTGCATCCAGTGCATCTAACGCTGCCTGCGCATTGCTCACCTGCGCCTGCACACTGCTAACCTGCGCCTGCGATTGTGCCACGCCACTTGCAGCCTGGCTGCGTTGTATATTATAAACATCCGGATCAATACGAGCCAGTAGCTGCCCACGTTTCACCGTATCGCCTTCCTGCACATTCAGCTCAGTAACAACACCGCTAATATCCGGACTAACCTTCACTTCATCCTCCGGATAAATTTTTCCACTGGCATTTACAATCTCAGTAATATTGCGTTTCTGCACTTTTTCCGCAGTAACTTTTGTACCTTCATCTTTACCAAACACACCCGCTTTCGATAATATTATAAGCAATACCATCAAAGCACCCAATCCAATTAAAATCCATTTAAGCTTTTTACTCATTGTTTATTTTTTTTTGAGCCCGGCCACGAAGCTTAGTTCATCTTCATTGGCAACGGCTGTTTATTAATTTCTATTCTTTTAGTAAAAGAGTAGAAATTAATCACTCTTGTACAATATATCTTTATTCAGCTTTAATTATGTTTTGCAACTCATTTACCCCACTGTTACAATTTTAAAAAACTATCAAAATTATCATACTGCAAAGTTCCCCTTGGGGGCGGAGGGGGCTACTTCAACCCCTGCCCCTTATAAAATTCCAGCACCTTCATTTTAAAAACATAATCGTACTGGTTAAGTGCATTTTGTAATCTGGCACTAAACAGATTATTCTGGTTGGTAATCAGTTCAAATGTTCCCATCATTCCCACATCATATCTTTTTTGAGCAAAATTAAAAGTGCGTTCTGCGGTTTCTAAAGTTTTTTTACCGGCATTAAATTTTTCCAAAGCAATAAGCGCCGCATTGTAAGCCTGGTAAATATTTTGTTTTAAAGTCTGATTGTCTAATGCTTTTTGAAGTTGCTGATTTTGAATATTTATCTTACTTCTTTCGTAATTGGTACGGCCATTGTTACCGTTAAAAATTGGAACGTTAAGGTTTAAGCCAACCGACTGGCCAAAGTTTCTGTTTAACTGCGGTAAAAACGGATCCGATTTTGGGAAACCAACCGGAGGGTTAAAATAATTTGTATATCGGCTGCTTAAACCTCCAAATAGGGATATAGTTGGATATAATCCAGCTTTGGCTATGGCCGCATTTTTCTGTGCAGCATTAAATTTAAAATCATTGTATCGTTGCTGTGGCATATTCGCCATTGCCGTTGTGTAAACTGACTCAGGTTGTAAGTCTGCAATTTTTTCCAAAGGTATTTTATCAACTGGCGGCGTATCAATTTCAAAAGGCGTACCGGCGTCAATAGCCATATAGGCCTTTAAAGTTAAAATATTTTGTGCAACAGCACCTTTAGCGGTAATTACTGTAGAACTGTCTCTGGCAACCTGTGCCTCAAGCTCTGCTGCATTCAGTTCAGGTAAATTTCCTGCATCAACCAATTTACGGGTATTACTCAACTGGGCTTTTGATTGTTGCAGTTGAATACCGGCAATTTTTTCCTGTTCCATTGCCAGCAGTATTTGTAAATATGTATTGGCAACGGTAAGTGCAATGTCGTTTTTCAGTTTATCGGTATTGGCTTTGGTAGCCTGTAGTTCCCATTCATTAGCGGCTATGGTATTGCGTTTGCTGAACCAATTAAAAATATCGGCACTGCTCTGCAATTGCACGTTGGCTGCCAAATAACTTTGTGTACTTAATGCAAAAGTGCTGGGGTCCTGACTACGGCCGCTGTTGTAGCTTGGCCCCCCGCTAAAATTTAAACTGGGTATTTGGGCCAGTTTACTTTGCCGTAAAACCAGTGCAGCAGTCTTGGTTTGTAAATCAATTTGCTTTACCGAAATATTATTTTCCATCGCATACTCAATACACTTAAGCAAACTCCACTTTTCCTGCGCTTTTGCAGTTGAGGCAGCTATCAATAAAGTGATAAGGGTTAAAATTTTAAAACGCATAAAACAAAAATAATTCATCTGTATGTAAAAGCTGTAAAACAATTATACAAACGGTAATAGGCTTGTGTTAACCCTTCAGGCCGGGTTATCATCTTTATTTTTTGAAAAGCCTTTGGCAACAAAATAAATGGCAATAAATGCTGCCAGTACCGATAAGCCTGTTAAAGCCGCATGATCGTTTTTCTCATAATCAAAAGCAATGCTGATGGCTACAAAAGTATATGCTGCAATAAAGATGATGGGTAGTAATGGATACAATTTCATTTTGTAAATGCCGGTACCATCCAGGTGCTTTGTTTTTTTACGCAGTATAAAAATGGTAGCAGCAGAAAGCACCATGCCAAAGCAATCCAAAAAGATTGTAAAGCTGAGTATCTTATCAAAACTCTCGGCCCAAAAAACAATAAGGGCACACATGGCAGCAAATACACTTAACGAAGTAAACAGCACATCTGTTTTTATATTGCGCTTGCTAAAAACTGCCGGTAAAATTTTATCTTCACTCATAGCCTGCATTACCCTGGGGTTGCTCATGAGCAATACATTTACATAAGCCAGTACCGACAGGAAGAGGAACACCGATAATATTTTACCGGCAGCATCGCCAAATACATGGCTGGCCATGATGGCTGCAATATTTTTTGCGCCCTTTAAATTTTCGAAACCAATTACATGTACGTAGGCATAATTAATAGTTAGGTAAATGGCAATGATGATAAAGATGCCGATAAAAATACCACGGGGAATATTTTTAGCAGGATTTTTAACCTCGGCACCAAAATTTATGGTTTGCTGATAGCCGCCATAGGTAAAGGATACAGCAATAAGGCCAATGCCAAAAGCTTTAAGGTATTCGGTAAAGGTTGGGCTAAGCACCTGCTCGGTAGTTACAATGGTAGCTTGCTGTGCTGTAAAAAATAATGGCGTAATGAGCAGGAGTATCATCGAAATTTTAATGATGGTGAGCACATTTTGTGTTCTGGCACTCATTTTTAAACCCAATAAATTAACCCCATAAAAAATTAAGATTGAGCTTACTGCAATAACAATCTGCAGCATCTGTGTATCGGTTGAATCTGGTAAAATTACTTTGGTAATATATTCTGCGCCAATTAGCGCAACACCTGCCAGCGAAGCTGCATTGGAAATTAAAATAATGCAGTTAACAGCAAATGCGATGGAAGGGTGATAGGCATAAGAAAATATTTTATAATAGGCGCCTGCAACAGGGAAACGGCTTCCTATTTCTGCATAAGTAAGGGCTCCGCAAAGTGCTACCAATCCGCCGGCAATCCAGGCGCCAAAAAATATAGCAGTACTTGGTACCGCCGCAGCTACATTTGCCGGCGTACGAAAAATACCCATGCCAATTACCAGGCTTACCATGATCATGGTAAAATCAAAGAGGTTAAGTTTTTTAGAATTTGCAGTCATGGTTTGAAGATACTTTTTTTGCACAATATCTTGTGGAGATTTTTTATTGGCAGATTAATATCATTCCATTTACATTTGCAGCGAATTTGGTTTCCGATGTCAAATCGGAATTAAAAGGGAATCCCGTTTAAATCGGGAGCTATCCCCGTAGCTGTAAAGGCGGCCCCTCCTAACCTCTCCGCCAACCGTCGGAAGGAACAAAGGAGCTAAAAAACTACAAACCACTGTTCTGAGTAATCAGGATGGGAAGGTAAAAAGCCTAAGCCAGAAGACCTGCCCGGTTCACTAACAATCATTCAAAGCTTTCGGGTGAAAGGCATGGAGTGTAAAAGCTGCAAGGCATTTATATTTCTTTCTTTTTTTATTTCTCGGAAGCAGTCACAAAAAAAATTTTTTCAAACATGAAAAAGAAAATTTTTATTGCGGCTGCTGTTTTAATCAGCAGTCAGTTGTACGCACAGCAAGACAGTACAAAAAACTTAGATGAAGTTGTAATTACAGCAACTAAATTCCCCATTAAGCAATCACTAACTGGTAAAGTAGTTACCGTAATTGATCAGCAGCAGTTGCAGCGCAACACGGGTAAATCGTTAACAGAAGTATTGAACACACAGGCCGGAATTATTGTAAACGGCAGCAGCAATGTGTTGGGTACTAATCAGGATGTGTATGTACGTGGCGCAGCCGCAGGAAAGACTTTGGTGCTGCTTGATGGTGTGCCGGTTTACGATGCTTCGGGCATTAGCGGTGCTTACGATTTAAACCTCATCAGCGTTGATCAGGTTGAAAGGGTGGAGATTTTAAAAGGCAGCCAATCTACTTTATATGGCAGCGATGCAATTGCTGCTGTTATAAATATCATCAGCAAAAAAGGTGGAGCAAAAAAAATTAATGCAACTGCCAATCTTGCCGCAGGCAGTTATAATACTTTTAAAGCTGCTGTTGGTTTAAACGGCACGGTAAAAAATACCAGCTACAATATTCAGTACACAAAATTGTATAGCAAAGGTTTTTCTGCTGCACAAGATCAAACCGACACGGCTAATTTTGATAAAGATGGTATGGATGAAAATGTTTTTAGAGCCAACATCAGCCAAAAAATAAATGATAAATTTTCTATTCGGGCAAACACACAGTTTAGCAATTACAAAACTGATGCAGATGCAGGGCGGTTTACAGATGATGCGGATTACAGCATCAAAAATAAAAACAGCCTGGTAGGTTTTGGAGCCGATTATACCATAGGTAAAAGCATCCTGCATTTCAATTATAATTACAACAAAATAAACCGGGTTTACCTGGATGATTCAGCCAGCCGTGGAGGTTTTGCTTACTACAGCAAAGGAGATTATACAGGCAAATCGCATTTTGCAGAACTGTACAGCAATATTGCCGTAACAAAACATATTGATGTATTGGTTGGTGCCGATTACCGCAATCAATTATCCGATCAAAGTTATACATCGATGAGTATATACGGCCCTTATGATTCGCCAACACTTATTGATGACACAGTTAAAGTAAACCAGCTTGGGGCGTATGCTTCAATAGTTATAAAAGATATAAAAGGATTTAATGTTGAGCTGGGAGGCCGTTACAATAATTTTAATAAGTATGGCGATGTGTTTACTTTTTCTTTTAACCCATCTTTTGTAATTAAAAATTCGATAAAGATTTTTGGTAACATCAGCTCGGGTTTTAAGGCACCTTCGTTGTACCAGGTTTATTCCGAGTATCGTCCCATAGTTGGTGAACTTAGTCCCGAAAAATCGTTAAGTTTTGAAGGGGGTATTCAATACTACAAAAATAATGTTAACCTGCGGGCAGTTTATTTTAGCAGAAATATAACCGACAATATTGTTTTTGTAAACACAAACACTGCTCCTTACGGTTATTATGCCAATGCTGATAAGCAAAAAGATAAAGGGTTTGAACTGGAGGCCAGCGTTGACTTTGGCAAAGTAACCCTTAATGCCAATTACGTAAACCTGGATGGAAAAATTGAAACAAAAACAGGCACTAAAGACACCTCATTTTTTAACCTGTACCGCAGGCCAAGGCAAACCATTAACTTAAATGTGGGTATTGAGCTTTGCAAAAACTGGAACATGAATATTGGGGTGCAAAGTATTGGCAAGCGTTACGAAATTATAAATTACGGTTTTGCTCCTGATGAAATGCCAGCTTATTATGTATGGAATTTATACTCAACATACAGCATCACCAAAAATATAAAAGCATTTGTTGATCTAAAAAATATTACCGACGAAAAATATTCGGAAGTGTATGGATATAACAGCCGCCGTTTTAATTTTATGGCTGGCGTTAATCTGAATTTTTAACCTGCCTGCCGTTAGGCAGGTTTTATTGCCGGTAAGGCGGGAAGACGGATAATAAACTTGTGTTTTATCAATAACGTCTTCCCGGCTTACCGGCAAATTTAAACTTCGGCAACATGTGTAAACACGAAGAAAAACATTGTCCCCGCTGCAATGCTGCATTCGAGTGCAAAACAGGCACTATTGCACAATGCCAGTGCAATGGCATTAAATTATCATTGGAAGAAAGCGTTTATGTAGAATCAAAGTTTGAGGATTGCCTTTGTATTAATTGCTTAATTGCCTTGCAAAAAGAATATATTCTTTTTAAAGAAAAACATATTTACCGGTAAAACCACCTGCCAACTTTATATTTAGCTGGTTATCTTTGCAGTTCTAAATTATAAGTTATGACATTCAGCGATATTGCAATTAATGAAATACTTACCATAAGTTTTACTTTGTTTGCAGTAATTGATATGGTTGGTAATGTTCCGGTATTTGCATCATTACGCTCTAAAATGGGGGGAGAGATACGATCCATGCAGGCAACACTGGCATCGGGTGCTTTAATGATATTTTTTTTATTAATTGGTCAGCAGTTTTTAAATATACTGGGGCTTGATGTGCAGTCTTTTGCCGTAGCTGGTAGTATTGTAATATTTATTATTGGGCTTGAGATGGTGCTGGGGCATGATTTTTTTAAGGCCGATAGCAATCCCCGTAGCGGCAGTGTGGTGCCAATTGCTTTTCCGCTGATAGCCGGTTCGGGTACACTTACCACCATCATGAGTTTAAAGGCAAACTATCACGATGTGAATATCTTTTTAAGCATTCTGATTAACTGCATAGTAATTTTTGCTGTTCTTAAATCCATCAAGTGGATTGAAAAAGTTTTAGGCCCCAATGGCATGATAGTTATCAGAAAATTTTTTGGTGTAATATTGCTGGCCATAGCAGTAAAAATATTTGGCAGTAATTTTTTGTATCTGGGAAAGTAAAAACGTTAATCGGTTAATTGGTTAATCCGTTAACTAGTGGGTGCTTCAATTAATACAGAGGCTTCTGAGGTTTGAGCTATCTACGGATTAACGATTTAACGGATAAACGGATAAACTACACCGGCCTCGTAGTACAATGGATAGTATAAGGGCCTCCGAAGCCCCAGATCCAGGTTCGATTCCTGGCGAGGCCACCTCCGAGGACAAAGTCAATCCATTTTGACTTTGTCCTTTTTTATTTGTTCCAAAACCCTTGACAGCATTCAATATCAGCGCAAGCTCGGGATGATAGGTCGGTGTTCGATATTCTTCTCCATCAAAAATCCATTTTTCAGCATACATCGAACACAGGATTTGATTTTTGAGGTGTGGATTGCCTGAAACATATACTCTATCTACATTCTGTAATAGGTTAAATCCAAAATTCAGATACTGCTTATAATCAGATGCTTTAGGAGATGCAGCCTTCATTTCGTCCTCAGATTCTTTAATAAGCGATTCATATTTGTTTTTGATGGAACGATATTCAGTAATATCTAATTGCCCATCCAGCATCAGCTTCTCTGCATTGTGAATACGATCCTGATTCCTTTTTATTTCAATATTCACCTTCTGTTTGTCTTCCGATGTTTCCCTATTGCCTTTCTTTAATTCCTTTTCAAGAATAATCTGATACAATTTAAGTGCTTCTTTCTTCGCTGAAATCTTTTGTAATTGTACAACGGCTTTTTCATTAGCTAAATCTGCCCTGAATCTTTCTTTACAACCCGGCTGACAATGATAATAAAAGTAGCGTTTAATTTTTCCTTTAGATGCACTCCCTGTTAATTTGCCTCCGCATTTAGAACAGGTAAGAAAACCTCTGAGCGGTAAATCATCCTTCTGTTTATTGCTTGCAACTGTTGATCGCTTTTTTCCGTTTATTATATCCTGCACAATGTAAAACAGTTCTTCACTGATTAATACCTCATGTACGCTTTTTACAAAATGTGCTTCTTCTTCTTTATAAGCAGGAATAAATAGTTTGCCGCAATAAAGTGGGTTGCGAATCATTGTCCAGAAATAACTTCTGCTTACCTCAAAACCTCTTTTGTTGGCAGCTTTCCGAACCTGATCCGGAGCCAATATTCTTTTGTTTATTTCATGGAAAACCCATTTTACATGTCGGGCATTTTCATTGGTGACAATAGTAGGCTTATCATCTATCCTTACATTTTTATAACCTTTTGGTGCTGTACCCATCCACCTACCTTCTTTCTTGGCTCTCCTCATTCCAACAAAAACATTCAAAGCTCTTCTGTCATTTTCTACTTCTGGAGCTGCTAAATAAAAAGCCAGCATGATCTTATTCTCTGGAATGGTTAAATCCAACGGTTGTTCAATTGCCTGCGGCTCTATCAAATAATTATTGAGTGTATTTATCATGCCGTAAGCATCTGCTGCATTACGGCTAAACCTATCCCACTTTGTAAATAGCAATAAGTCCGCAGCTTTTTTATTTTTCTTTAAAAAAGTAAGCAGTTGCTGGAATGCTGGTCGCTTAAATGTTTTTGCTGAATGATCGTCTTTATACAATCCTACCACTTCAATATTCTGAAATTGGCAATAACTTCTTAATCGTTCTTCCTGGTGCCTGAGAGAATAGCCTTTATCAGCCTGTTCGTCTGTACTTACCCGGATATAAAGGAATGCTTTCTTTTCTTTCATCGTTGTTTGCATTTATGAGTATAACATTATCGTTCTGTTCATTTTGCCATTGTTTAAAATACCTGCATTCAATTTCTGCCAACTGATACAGGTAATCCCTAATTCGGATAATTTCCTGATATGAATATTCCTGTCCTTCTGCGTTCAATATTCGCTTACAAGTCTCCAAATCAAGTTTGGTGTTTTCTTCAGGGTTGCTTTTAAATGGTATAATCTTGGTATTCATTGGATTGGCTTTCAAATATACATACAATTGATTATCAATTAGTTAAAATTAAAAGATGGGTTAGTTCCCCGCTTTTTTATCATCCTCTTCTTCGTCATCATAGTCGTTGATGGCATCTTCAATTTCATGGATAGCAGCTTTTTGGTCTTCTTCATCTTTGTCGTAGCGTACTTCAATAAAGATGATTTTCTGATCTTCATCTGTACCAGTAATACTGTTTTCAAGATCATTTGTAGCAATAAGGTCTGCCACCTCGGCGATAATACCAATCGGCACTTCTAATTCTTTAACTTTGATTGTTTTCATAAAATATGTTTTTATTTTAGGCAAACATACGGCGGTCCAAAAACTCACTTTCCACTTTGGGCATGTTTGTGAAAGTTTATGTAAGAAGTTGTAAGTTCTTGCAAAATTGTGCTCTGTTTGTCCGCTTTTGGAGTAACCGCCATAATTTACAAAACGGTTTATGAAAGAATTAAGGAAGGTTTAGGGAATGATTAGGGAATAATTGGGGAGGAATTAGGGAGCATTGCGGAGCGATTGAAATACTGTATCTAAGAGTTTAACGAGAAAGTAAATATATTTATATAAATGAGCAATTTTAAAGAAAAAGCAAATCTCATCTGGAGCATTGCAGATTTATTGAGAGGACATTATAAACAGGCAGATTATGGCAAAGTTATTTTGCCTCTAACTGTTTTAAGAAGACTGGATTTAGTATTAACCCCAACGAAACCTGCCGTGCTGGCCGCCTACCAAAAGCATAAGGATAAAAAGCCTGAAGTATTAGAGCCAATTTTAAATACTGTTGCTAAAGTAAAATTTCATAATCGCAGCAAGTTTGATTTTACTACCCTGGCAGCAGACCATAATAATATTGCTGCCAATCTCCGCAATTACATAAATGGGTTTAGTATAAGTGCTAAAGAAATTATTGACTATTTCAGTTTTGAAGACCAAATTAAAAAACTGGATGAATATGATTTGCTTTATACAATAATCAAAAAATTTGCAGACCCTAAATCGCAGAATAATTTTATAGTAGATAACCCTTTAGAAATGGGGTATGTGTTTGAAGAATTGATAAGAAAGTTTGCTGAGTTATCCAACGAAACCGCCGGGGAGCATTTTACCCCACGGGAAGTAATTCGTTTGATGGTTGATTTACTTTTTGTAAATGACAAAGCCATTTTACGCAAAGAAGGAATCTTGAAAACATTGTACGACCCTGCATGTGGTACAGGTGGTATGCTTTCTATTGCAGAGGAATATCTGGATGAACTAAACAGCAAAGCAAAGCTTGAACTATTTGGGCAAGAAATAAATCCTGAATCTTATGCAATCTGCAAATCGGATATGCTGATTAAAGGACAAAACCCTGCCAACATTAAGTTTGGTAACACTTTTACACAGGATGGATTAGAAGATGAAACTTTTGATTACATGCTTAGCAACCCACCTTTTGGCGTAGATTGGAAGAAGGCGGAAAAATATGTAAAAGACGAAGCAGCCAATAAAGGATGGGGTGGCCGCTTTGGTGCTGGGCTGCCAGCAATCAGCGATGGCTCGCTGCTTTTTTTACAGCACATGATTAGCAAAATGAAACGCAGTGCAGGTGGCAGCCGCATTGGCATTGTGTTTAATGGCTCTCCTTTATTTAGCGGCGGTGCTGGCAGTGGCCCAAGTGAAATAAGAAAATGGATTATTGAACAAGATATGCTGGAAGCTATAGTAGCCATGCCCGACCAGCTTTTTTATAATACCGGCATAGGCACATATATCTGGATTGTTACAGATAGAAAAAGTAAAGAACGAAAAGGCAAAGTGCAATTGATAAATGCTACGGGCAGCGACACAGCAGATAAAGAGAACCCTTTTTACTTTAAGATGAACCGCAGCCTCGGTAACAAGCGTAAAGAAATTGGCGATGGTAAAGAAGGCAGGCCAGCACAAATAGGGGCTATCTCTAAAATATACGGAGATTTTAAAGAAGGGCCTTCTTGCAAAATATTTGACAATGCAGATTTTGGCTACAGCCGTATTACAGTGGAAAGACCAAAAAGGAATGAAGCAGGTGAAATAGAAAAAGATAAACGAACTGATAAACCTATTGCTGATGCTGAATTAAGAGATTTTGAAAACGTGCCATTGAAAGAAGACATTGAGGCGTACTTTAACAGAGAAGTATTACCACACCTGGCCGATGCCTGGATTGACCACGGTAAAACCAAAGTAGGCTATGAAATAAATTTCACTAAATATTTTTACCAGTATAAACCTTTAAGAAGTTTGGAGGAAATACGTAAACAGATTTTAGCATTAGAGGAAGAAACTGATGGAATGATAAAAGAAATAATAAAGTAGCACTTAATGGTAGAAGAGAAAAAAACATTGAAACGTATAACTGGAGGAGAACTGTCTAAAATCTTTGAGAAATTAAAGGAAGATGGCTTGGTATTTCGCTGTAATTTCTCTCAACTTTCTAAGCATTTTTTAAGCAACTTCTTGCCACTTGATATATTTTCAGTTGACTTTGAAACTTTAAAAGCAGCATACCTTGAACATATTGAATTTACAGAAGAAAAGGAAATTGAAAGTGAAGGGGAATTGAATAAATTGATAAGAAAAAAACGTAATGAAGAAATTTTCACAGCTACAATAAATGAAACGAATTTTCATAAATACATCTGTAAAACATATTTCAGTTTAATTAAAGAGCCAAAAGAAGAATTGCTCCAAACATTTGTTAAAGCAAGCCAGGACATTAAAGCAATAGATGAAATATTAAGGGATATACAAAAGCAGATGGATGAAATTCATAACAGAAATCAGACTGATGAAATTCAGGAAAAAAAACCAATATTACATTATTATAAACACCATAACGAGAGAGCCAAAGAAGAGATACTAAATTTTATTAAGGATGGCATTAATGAGTATGCTTTGAATAGTTGTTACGATGACTCTATTCTTACACATTGGTTTTTGAAAAATTCATACAGTTATAGTTGGAACGCTAAATCCTTTAAAGTAACATACCCTAACGATTTGGAAAACAAATTCGGAATACTTCCATATCCTGATTTTATTGAGTTGTCTAATCAATACAAAAATGACAAGCCGACCTTCTACAAATATCTTACTCAATTTATTTCTGAAGAAGAAATAGTTTTCTCCACAAATGAATTGATTCAACATCACCATGTTCTTGATGTAAGAAAAGAAATCATTGCTGAAGCTTTGAATACATATCAGCATGGAGCAAAAAGTATATTTACCAATGCCGTGCCTACAATCATTGAAGGCGTACTTCACGACTTGTGCTTACTTATTGGTGAAAAAGAAAATGATTTATTGCAGGAGGGTTTTCAGTATAAACTGGATAAACTTCAGCCTGTATTGGGCTGGCAATTGTACTACGAATATTACTCTTTCCGGTTTCGGTTAATTAGAAATAAAGTGGCTCATGGCCGGTTAACAAAAGCTGATGTAGATGAACTGGCTGATTTGCTGCTTTTGGACTTACACCAAGTTTGTAAGCTGGTGCAATCAGATAAAATAGAATTGAACCATAAGCGGTTTGTAATTGACGAACTAAATAAAAACATTGCCAACCCCGATTTTAAATATCTAATGGAATACTTATTACTTGATAAGATTAACGTTCCGGCGTTCTATAAGTTAGAAGGACAAATAGCAGAAGTTGAAAAATTAATAGTCGGGAACGAGTTTTGGGAATTTCTTGAAGAAGAAATGGACAAAAGCGTGGAAGCGGTAAAGCATGGAATTTATATGATTTTAAAAATAATAAGCAAACGGAAACCATTTGATAGCCGCTGCACTAAATTGTTAAAACAATTGGGAATTACAGAGCTTGACAAAGATCTTGCAAAAGAATATCTTAAATATTTAACCAGAGATTTTTAAATGAGCCAATACGAAAAATATAAACCTGCAAATATAAACTGGCTTGATAAAATACCGGAACACTGGGAATTGAGTAAGGCAAAATATTATTTTAAATACACTACAGGTTTTACACCGCCAACAGGTCAAGAAGAATTTTATAATGAAGGGATTACATGGGTAACCATTGCTGATATGAATAAAAAAGTAGTTGAAGAATCTGCAACTACGCTTTCAGAATTGGCAATAGAGAAATATAAGCCAGACTTAACAGTTATGGGTTCACTTTTGTACAGTTTTAAATTAAGCGTTGGTAAGGTTGCTTTTGCCGGTAAAGATTTATATACCAACGAAGCAATAATTACCATACTTCCGGATGATACTTATGATGTTCGTTACTTTTATTATACCCTGCCGGAACAACTACTCCAGAATGCAAATGAAAACATTTATGGAGCAAAAATGCTCAATCAGGAGTTAATAAGGAATGCAACTATCTCATTTCCATCAAGGGAAGAACAAATAGCCATTGCAAATTATTTAGACGAAAAAACACAGGAGATAGATAAACTTATTTCTAATAAACAACAATTGGTAGAACTGCTTAAAGAAGAAAGAACGGTAATAATAAACAATGCTCTTACAAAAGGAATTAATAAAAATGAAATTTTAAAGCCAAGTAAAATTGAATGGTTTGGCGAAATTCCTGAAAATTGGGAAATCAGAAAAATTGGTCATTTAGCAAGCATTACTAAATTGACAGGTTTCGAATATACAAATAAATGGGAGACACTTGTAGATGGGGAAATTATCGCATTAAGAGGTTATAACATTGGAGAAGGTTTTTTGGATACGACAAGTGTTGAAAAAATTTCTGATGAGCTATCAAATGAATTGATTAGGTCTAAACTTTTTAAAAATGACATAGTATATCCTTGCACTGGTACAATAGGAAATGCCGCACTAATTGAAGCTGATAATAAATATCATATTAATCAAAATATTGCAAAGATTACCCCGAACCAATTAATACATCCGAAGTTTTTACTTTTTGTCCTTTTATCTTCAAGTGTTAAAAGTCAAATACATTTTAATAACTCATCTCAAATGCAACCGGTAATATTAATTGGGGATTTAAGGCAAATGAAGATTTGCCTTCCATCTGTTTTGGAAGAGCAAGAGAAAATAGTTCGTTTTTTGGAATCAGAAATTGATACCCTTGATATTGTAATCAAAAAAGTAGAGCAAGAAATACAATTGATGCAAGAATATAAAAGAGCATTAATAAGCGAAGTAGTCACAGGTAAACAAAAAGTAATTTAATAATTGTATGACACTATGTATAGCATGGATAAGGCAGGAGCCTAAAACTACCAATAAAGAATTGGTATTTGCTACCGACAGTATGTTAACTGGGAGCGGTGAAACATGGAAGCATGGCGTAAAGCTATTTGAATTACCCCGTAAAGATTGTTTACTATGTTTTGCTGGAGAAACAGAGAAAGCTTATACACTTATCCTAAACCTGCAAACTGCTATACAGTTCAATCAAAAAATAATGAAACAGCATACTGATTTGCGGCAGGTGCTGGAGTACTTATGTGGTACGTTTACAGAAGTTATAAATTCATTAGTGTATGAGTTAGGCGATATGGAGTTATACAACCCCTACACTGCCGCTAAGTTTATTTTTGGTGGCTGGAACTGGCAAACACAATTGCTGGAGTTTTGGGAAATTTATTATGGCATGGAGGAAAGGAAGTTTTTATACAATGGCTACGATAGCACTACTGCAAGAGCTTACCACATGATTGGCGACCATTTAGATGTAGCAGAAGAATTTCTGATGGAAGAACTAACCAACAATGGTAAAAAGATACAAGGTTCGTTTGATATGGAACCCTTTATGGTGCTGAGCCGTATGGCAAGAAACCCGGAAGATTACCGGCCAATTGATGGAGCATTACAGGTGGCTAAAGTTTATCAATCGGGTAGTACAGAATTTTTTGGTGTAATGTGGCAATCAGTTAAAGGCAAACACACATTTTTGGGAAGGGAATTAAACCCCTACGTAAAACCGCAGATACGGTTTATTGACCCCGACTCTGGCAGCATACTTGATTTAGAATTGCCCAAGAATATTGACAAACTTAATTTGGAAATTTACGGCAACGAAACAGCCTTTATTGAAAGTTGCTTTCCTGATGGTAATCAAAAACCAGATTTAGGTGATAAAGAAAAAGAAATGCTATTGGCAATATTTAAAGATAATTCCTATAAAAGCTTTTTAACCGGTCTTGAAGAGAATGATGCACCTGTAAATGAAGAAAACAATGAACAATAACATACATACAGAAGCCACTTTTGAAGAAGCCATTTTAACGCATTTAACCGAAAATGGTTGGGTGGAAGGCAGCAGTTCCGGGTTTAGCCGTGACCTGGCTTTAGATAAAAATGCTATCCTTTCATTTATACAAGCATCACAGCCAAAAGAATGGGGAAAACTGAATATTTATTACAAAGAAGATACTGTAAATAAATTTTTTCAACGATTGTTTAAAGAGTTGGATTTAAGAGGAATGCTTGATGTGGTAAGGCATGGCATTACAGACAGCGGCATAAAATTTAAACTGGCATACTTTAAACCAGACAGTAATTTAAACCCTGAAACCATTGAGCAATACAAACAGAACAAATTGTATGTTACAAGGCAGGTTTACTTTTCAAGCAAAAACAGAAAGAGCATTGATTTATTATTAGCGTTGAATGGTTTGCCAATTGCTACCATTGAGCTCAAAAATCATTTTACCGGGCAAACAGTAAATGAAGCTATTGAGCAATACAAAACCAGCAGAGACCCTAAAGAATTATTATTTCAATTTAAGAAAAGGGCATTGGTGCATTTTACTGTTGACCCTGATGAAGTGTATTTAACTACAAAACTGGACAGCAGCAATACCCGTTTCCTTCCATTCAACAAAGGCTTTAAAAACGGTGCAGGCAATCCGCCTGCAAGGGATTATGTAAGCTATCGTACTTCTTATTTTTATGAAGAAGTATTACAGGTAGATAGCTGGCTGGAAATTATCGGCAGGTATTTGCACCTTCAAAAAAAGAGTTATAAAGTAGATGGCAGGGAATATTTTAAAGAAGAGATGTTATTCCCCCGTTACCACCAGTTGGATGTGGTAAGGCAATTAACGGCTGATGCAAAGGCAAATGGAACCGGAAGAAATTATTTGATACAACACTCCGCAGGCAGTGGTAAAAGTAATTCCATTGCATGGCTTGCTTACAGGTTAAGCAGCCTGTACAGGGATGATGATAAAAAAGTGTTTGATTCCATCATTGTAATAACAGACAGGAATATACTTGACCAACAATTACAAAATACTATTTACCAGTTTGAGCATAAACAAGGAGTTGTGTTGCCGGTGGAAGATAATTCAGAACAGTTGGCAGAAGCCATTAAATCAGGCGTTACTATTATCATTACCACTTTGCAAAAATTTCCTTTTGCATTAAATCATTTGGCTGAAATTCCTGAAAGAAAATATGCTGTAATTATAGATGAAGCACACAGCAGCCAGGGCGGTGAAGCCAGCCGTAAAATGACAGAAGCATTGGCAGGTAAAAACCTTTCACCTGAAGAAGGAGAAAAAATTGAAACAGAAATTGAAAATGCTTTCCCTGATGATGAAGATAATATTAGGGAAGTAATAAGGAAAAGAGGTCCGCAAAAGAACATCAGCATATTTGCTTTTACGGCTACGCCAAAAGCAAAAACTTTAGAAGTATTTGGCAATACAGATGCAGAAGGAAAACCAAAGCCATTTCATTTGTACAGTATGAAACAGGCAATTGAAGAAGGCTTCATTTTAGATGTATTGAAAAATTACACTTCTTACAAAGAGTTTTACCAGTTCTCTAAAGCCATTGCAGATGACCCTGAACTGAATAAAAGAAAAGCTACTAAAGCCATTGGCCGCTTTGCCTCTTTACATCCTGTAAGCCTTGCACAAAAAACAGAAGTAATGGTGGAGCATTTCAGGCAAGTAACTATGAAGAAGATTGGCGGTAAAGCAAAAGCAATGGTAGTAACATCTTCCCGTAAACATGCTCTTCATTATTATTTGGAGTTTAAAGATTACATCAAAGAGAAAGGCTATGACAGGGAACCGAATAAAATAAGGGCATTGGTTGCTTTTTCGGGTTCTGTGATAGATGACTTTTATCCCGAAGGAGTAACAGAAGTACAATTAAATGGATTTGGAGAAAGAGAGTTACCTGAAAAATTTAACACAGACGAATATCAGGTTTTATTAGTAGCAGATAAATACCAAACAGGCTTTGACCAACCGTTATTACATACTATGTATGTAGATAAAAAATTGAGCGGCGTAAAAGCAGTACAAACTTTATCCCGTTTAAACCGCACACATTTGGGTAAGGAAGATACTTTTATTTTAGACTTTACAAACGACAGGGAAACCATAATAGAATCCTTTCAGCCTTATTATGAGTTAACCACCATGAATGAAAAAACAGACCCCAATCATTTGTACGATTTAAAAGGCCATCTTGATAAGGCAGAAGTTTATTACCAATCCGAAGTAGATGCTTTCGCTAAAGTATTTTATAAAACGGGAAACACATCTGTAAAAGACCAGGGCAAGATGTATGCTTACATTGACCCTGCTGTTGACAGGTTTAAACAATTGAAGGAAGAACCACAAGACGAATTTAAAAAAGGAGTGACGGCCTTTGTAAGGCTTTATTCTTTCTTATCACAGGTAATGCCTTTTCAGGATGTAGATTTAGAAAAGCTATACTCTTTTGGAAGGTTTTTATTGAACAAGCTGCCTAAGAGTGATTATACAGAACGTTTGAAATTGGATAATGAAGTAGCATTGGAATATTACCGGTTACAAAAAATTGGTGAAGGCGATTTGGTGTTGCAGGTACAAGGTGAACATGGGCTTGACCCAACAACGGAAGCAGGAATCAGCAGACCAAAAGATGAAAAGGACAGGCTTTCAAATATCCTGAATATTTTAAATGATAAATACGGTACTGAGTTTACCGATGCAGACCGTCTTTATTTTGAGCAGTTAGAACAGGCATTATTTGAAAATGATGAATTGAAACAGCGTGCACTAAACAACCCAATAGAGAATTTTAAATATGCCTTTGAAGAAGTTTTTATTCAAACACTCATAGACCGCATGGATGCCAACCAGGAAATCTTTGATAAGATTATGGAGAACAATGAATTTAAGGCCGATGTAAAAAGCTGGTTGACGAAAAAGATTTTTAACAGGTTTAATGATAAGCAGGAATAATAAATGGCAGAGCAGCAACACATACCTAAAACATACCTTTTCATAGATGAAAGCGGCGACCCTGTTTTCTACGGCAACCGTAAAAAATTGCTGGTAGGCTCAGAGGGTTTTCAGCCCTACCTTATTATTGGCATGATAGAAACCGATAACAGAAAAGCATTGCGTAAAGCTGTGGTAGGTTTTATGGATAACATTAAATCCGACAGCTTATACAATTCTATTCCTTCCATTGCAACTGACAAAGGCTGGTTTGTTCATGCCCGTGGCGACCACCCCGAAATCCGGGCAAAGTTCTTTGAGTTGCTCCGCAACTTGGAGGGCTACAAAGCCCACATTGTCATCGCTAAAAAAGACCTGAATATCTTTAACCGGAAGCATAACAACAACCCCACAGAGTTTTATTTTGATGTATTGCACCACCTTTTAAATGGCCGGTTAAAAGATACCGGAAGGCATTACAACCTTTACCTTTCGCAAAGGGGCAACAATTCGCTGCATCGCTTTCAGGAGGCAGTTACAAAAGCATTGGCCGCCGATAAAGCCGATACTGCCCGAGCCATACAGTACAATCTTGAAATAGTACAGAGCAAAGAGATGCCGGAATTGAGCATTATAGACTACCTGATGTGGGCTGTGCAGCGGGATTTATTAAAGGGAGAAAGCCGTTATTTTGATGCCATGAGAAGTAGGTATGAAACGGTGCTAAACTTATACGAGGAGGATGAACAATAAGAAAGCTAAAAAATCTTTTTGCCCCCGTGCCAGTACTGGCAACACCCATCATGGGATGAGATATGCAGGCGAAAAACCCTTTAGCAATGCAAATGTAAGCAATTTTGGGAGAAAAGGAAGGGTTTGCAAGGACTATAGCTCATTTTGATTTCAAATATTTGCCAGTAAATTCAATTACTGTCTATTTTTTGAGTTGTTGTAGCCTTATAGCCACCGGATTAACGCAATTAAAATCATTTATCTATCAGGGAGCATTCCGCAGTGATGAGGCAGTATTGGCTTCGGCAAAAGCAGCTTACCTTGCCGCAATGACATTTACGGGTTATGAGGGTGAAATACAGCGGTGGCAGGACGGTGATGATATTTTGATGTATATGATAAAGCCGATTGAATATCAGTTTTTGAACAAACGAAGAAATATACCTGGCGGGGCATTTTTTTATTGGTATCAAACATTGGGATTATTGGGGCATATATAAAAATATAACACAGAATAAAACGGCACTTTTTCAAGGGATAATTACAGATAATTTATAAATAACCATTTTTGTCTTTGATTTGGAAACCGTAATACAAATACTCTTTAATAGCTTCGTTTCAGGACTGCTCCTTAGTCTTGTAGCTATTGGCTTTACTTATATTTTTCGGGTAACAAAGGTGTTTCATCTTGCACATGGAGGTATTTACATTACAGGTGCATTTACTTGTTGGTGGATGCTGTCAAAAACAAATAACTGGTTTGCAGCAATAGCTTTCGCAATTGCCATTGTATCAATCCTCATATATCTAATTGAAAAAATAGTTTACTTACCTCTCAATAAAAAGCAATCAAACCAAAGCATTTCATTGATTGCATCAATGGCTTTGTTTGTTATTATCATTAATGTATTGGCAATGATATTTGGTAATCAGATTAAGATATTTGGAAATGCACCAACCGGTTCCTTTAATTTAGGGCAAACCATCCTTACTAAAATGCAACTTATTCAAGCCATAGTTTCATTGCTTAGTATTACATCCTTCTTTTTTTATCTCAAATTTACAAAGTCTAATTTGGTTCTTCAATCAATTTCTGATAATGACTCAATTAGTAAAGTCTTCGGAATCAATATAGAAAGGGAAAGAGCGAAGATTTTTATTGTCGGAAGTATATTGGCTTGTATTGCAGCAATTCTAAAAACATCAGAAGTAGGTATTGATCTTCAGGCAGGAATGTCTATAACCCTGACCGCTTCAGTAATTGCAATTTTAGTTTCACGTTCAGATTTATTCTTCATTATTCTTTTTTCAATTTCACTCACCGTTTTACAAAATACTATTGAATGGTTTATCAACGCACAATGGAAAAACGGGATTACATTCCTAATTCTATTATTGGTGATCTTATTTAAAACAGAAGGTATCATTAGTTACAACCTAAGAAAAGACAGAGCATGAATTACCTATTCCACATATTTGTGATGCTGGAAATTTACATTCTGCTTGCATTAAGTGCAAATCAGAAAGTGGGTTTGTCAGGTTTATTGAGTTTGGCTCAGGCAGTTTTTTATGGCATCGGTGCTTATACTACAGCAATTACAATTACAAAATTTGGTTTCTCTTATTGGCTGGCATTGCCTATGGCAATCGTTTCTACTGCAATTGTTGCTTTGCTTTTTAGTTTCATTGCTGGCAAAGTAAGAGAGTTGTATTTTAGTTTAGCAACATTGGCTTTGCAAATTATTTTCTTTTCACTTGCCTATAATTGGACTTCGGTAACAAATGGTTCTTTTGGCATTTCAGGAATTTCTAATCCTGAATTTTCGGGGCTGAAAATTAATACACAAGGCAGTTTTGCTTTATTCGGGGGGCTTTGGGTTTTAGTTATAATTCTTTTTTACGGCTGGTTTCTTAAAACCCCCATTAGCCGAATGATACAGGCAACAAGAGATGACCAAATTGCCGTTTTGAGTTTGGGCAAAAACCCCAATTATTACAAACGAATTAGCATAATAATTTCAGCAGTCATTGCTGGTATTGCAGGTAGTATTTACGCTACCTACATATCATATATTGACCCTAAGGCATTTACTTTAGATGAGTCAATACTTATATTGAGCATCGTTTTAATTGGCGGTGCAGGAAGAATAATTGGCCCCATTACAGGGGCTATCATTTATATATTACTACCCGAAATATTAAGATTTCTGCAAATGCCAGATAACATAGCTGCCAATATTAGAATGATATTATTTGGTTTATTGTTATTGCTTATTGTGCTTTACAAACCAAAAGGCATCTTTGGCAAAATTCTTATACCATGAGCAAGGTGTTATTAAATATAGAAAATCTAAGCAAATCTTTTGACGGTATTGCACCAGTTAAAGATGTTTCATTTGCTCTGAGCAAGCAAAGTGTTGTGCTAATCACTGGAGAGAATGGAGCAGGAAAAACTACTTTGTTCAATCTCATTACTGGTTTGGAAAAACCAACAAAAGGGAAAATTATTTTCAACGGGAATAACATTACATCTAAATCTGCTTTGCAGATTTCTCAATCAGGAATTATCCGTTTGTATCAACAGCCACGATTGTTTAAGAACTTATTGGTTTGGGAAAACTTGGTTTCAGCAGCACATAACAATATAGGGAACAGGTTTTTCAATCTTATTTTCAAATCTAAAATAGCAAGACAGGAAGATAAATTGCTAAAGCAAAAAGCGATTGTCTTGCTTACAAAATTTGGTTTACAGGATTTGAGCAACCAAATAGCTGGGGAGCTTTCTTACGGGCAACAAAAACTTATTTCTTTCTGCATGATTGCCATGAACGATACTCAATTAGCTTTGTTGGATGAACCATTTGCAGGGTTAAATCCACAAACAATTGAACGTTTTAGTAATATGGTTTTACAGATGCGAAACGAAGGCATTACATTCTTAATAATTGAACATAACATCAATAAAGCATTGGCAATAGCAGATAGCCACATTGAAATGAAAGATGGTGTAATTAGAACCATAAACAATAGAATAAACGCATGAGTGAATTGCTTGAAATACAAAATCTCAGTTCTGGTTACAATGGCAAAACTATTTTGCAAGGCATTTCCCTTTCAGTAGGCAAGGGTGAGGTGGTTGGTATAATAGGGCAAAATGGCTCTGGTAAGAGCACTTTACTCAAAACTATTGCAAGGATAATTACGGATAATGCTGGAATCATTTCCTTTGCAGGTGTGAATTTGAACAGCAAAAATACCTGGGATTTAAAGCAGCTTGGCATATCTTGGTTTGTGCAGGGCGGTATGGTATTTCCTACTCTGAAAGTGAGTGACCATTTTGAATTGGCTGTGAGGGATAAAAACAAAGCCGAAGCCGCCAGCATTAAAGAAGAATGCATTTCTTACTTCCCTGCATTGGCAACCTGCATGGATAAACGAGGTGGCAATCTTTCAGGCGGCCAACGGCAAATGCTTTCCTTTGCTATGTTGTTATCACAACAAACGCAATGTTGGCTCCTAGACGAGCCTACAGCAGGTCTTTCACCCGAGGCAGTAAAGGGGGCTGTCGCCTTTCTGTTAAAAATGAAACAGGAAAAGCAAATAGGTATGATGTTGGTAGAACATAATTATTCAGTAGCGTTTGAATTGGCAGATAATGTCGCCATCATTAAAGAAGGTAAAATTTATAATAGCTTCCCAAAAACAGAGTTTCAAGAAAATGATTTCTTAAACAAACATTTATATAACTAAAATCAAAATAAAATGATAAATAAAATCTTTAAATCGGTATTAGCAGTAACACTAAGCGTAATGTTATTCAGTGCCTGCAATAACAATACAAAGGACACCCCAAAGGAGTTGAATGTCGCTTGCAATCTACCATTAACAGGAGATTTGGCAGTTTATGGTGTTTCAGTAAGGGACGGTGCTTCATTTGCTTTAGAGGACTTGAAAAGAGGAGGGCAACTCGATTCTGTCAATCTGAAATTTGATTTTCAAGATAACAAGAGTAGTAATTCTGATGCTGTTACTATTCTAAACAAACAATTGTTGAGTTCACCACAAGTTTACATTTCGGGATTAGACCACCAGACAAGTGCGATGATTGATAAAATCACCGCAAGTGGTATTCCTCATTTTACATATTCCTGGGAACCCTTTATTTGCAAGAAAGGGGAGAACAATTTCCGTACGGGAATCAATCTTGAACAAGAATCTGATTATTATGTAAAATTTATTGCAAACAAAAAGCCCAAAAAAGTATCAATAATTCACATTAACGACCCAGGTAGTTTTCTGCAATTTGATAGTCTTGTAATTCCAAGAGTAAAAGCATTAGGTGTTGCAGATATTAACGTAGAGATATTTGATTTTGAGACAAATGACTTTAAGACAATTGCTGCAAAAGTGAAAGCATACAATCCTGATGTAATAATTGTCGCTGGCTACGATATTCACGAAATTCCTTTAATCAAGGATTTCAGAAACTATGGACTGATAAAAGCTGATAACATGATGTGTTCAGTTGATCTTCTTGATGCTTCGCCAAATCTTACACCTGAATTACTTGAAGGGATAAGGTTTACTTGTCCGCAGTTTGTTTACAATGCTTCTTCAAATACAGATTGGAAAAAAAGGTTTGAAGGAAAATTTAAAAGACCTGCACGGTATAGCGATGCTTATGCTTATGACATGACTTATATAATATATGATGCTGCAAAAAAAGCTAATGGTGATCTCTCGCTTAAAAATTTAATTAAACTACTTAAGGCAACTGATATGAACGGCATCACAGGACATCTTTCTTTTAACCCAAATAGAGACCTTACTTTAAACCTTAATGTTTGCTATTTTAAATCAGGATTAATAACAAAGGAGAATTATTAAATATGACAACAATTACAGAGTCTAATTTCAAAACGAAGTATAATGCCGGAGTTAGCACAGAGGACGGAAATTGGATAAACCTTCACAGAAACGAAAACCTTTTTATTGACGAGAATGTCATTAAAGGCATTGTTCTAAAAGCTGTCAATGAAACATCTATTCTTAAATATCCTGATCCTAACATTACAAAGTTAAGAGAACGATTAGCAGAATTTCATGGAGTTCTTCCCGAAAATATTTTTGTTGGCAATGGTGCTGATGAAGTATTGTCTTCTCTATTTTATTTATTCAGAAAGAGATTTGAGAAAATAAATATGCCAAGAATTTGTTTCAAGATGTATGATACATTTTCTGCTAAATATGATTTCACAGTAAATCAATTCGCTAATTTTCCAACACTTAGTCCTGATTCCGTTTTTGAAAATTCAGGATTATTTTTAATAGATTCGCCCTGTTCTATTACAGGTAATGTAATTGATAAATCCATATTTTCTCAACTTCTTGCAAATCAGGAGAACATGGTTATTTGGGACAATGTTCATGGTGATTTTTGCGGAGATACATTTACTGGGCTTCAAGATAATCTTGTTGTAATTAAACACTTTTCTCACTACTACGGCCTTGCATCTTTACGAATAGGCTACTGTATTGCGTCAAAAGAAATTGTAGATGAAATGAACTTATACAGAGAGCCATTTAGTGTAAACAGCATAGCCCAGGCATCAGCTATTGAATGCCTGAACAAGCATGATTATTTTGTTTCAGTTTCAAATGAAGTAAAAAAGTCTAAAAAGATTTTCGAGAATGAATTAAATCAATTGCAATTTCAAATTTGCAAGAGTGTAGTCAATTTTGTTTTAGTTAAACATGATAATATTGATAGTGAAGTAATACACCAGGCACTTGCAGCCAGAAAAATTGCAACAAGGTATTATGCTGATGATTGTATTTTGAATGAATACTTAAGGATTGCAATTCCCCCACAAAACGATATGGATAAAGTAATAAGAGCATTAAAAGAAATAGTCTATAATGGAGGATAGTATTTTAGAAAAAATAAAAACTGATTCGCTTGTCTCTGCCAGTTTATTTAACGCAACAATAGTTGCTTCTGCAATTGTTGGGGCAAATGAAATAGGATTGTTGCAAAAGTTACAAGATAGTGGTAGTATTTCACTTCAATTATTTTGTATTCAAAATAATGTTCAGGAGTTTCCTTTTAAAGTTTTACTTAGTTCCTTACAATCGTATCAAATAGTAGTTGTAGCGGAAGGTATTATTTTAAAGGGGCAAAATTTTAATGATATTTTTTCTAATAAAGGATATTTTATCTGGTTAGTAAAAGGCTATTCCTACATTTTAGAAAATATAGATTTACTTTTAAAGGCAAATTCATTGAATGTTTCCAATGTTAAAAGAAACGGGGCTTTCATTGCTAAAGCAGGAAAGGATTACGGAGCAAACTTTGTTGACGCTTATTTTAACGAAACAATTAAAAAGATAAAGCCAAAGTACATTGCTGATTTTGGCTGTGGTAGTGCAGATCGCTTGATAAGTATAGTTCAAAATGATAGCAGTATAAAAGCTATTGGTATTGATTTAAACCCCGATGCCGTGGAACTGGCAAAGAAGAATATTAAAACGGCAAACCTTGAAGATAGTGTTGAAGTAATTTGTGCAGACATTAGCACTTTGAAGTATGAAGAAAAATTTGAGGATGTAGACTTGTTATTCTCTTTTTTTATGGGGCATGATTTATTTCCGAAGAAAAATTGCTTTCTTGTGTATAATAACCTTAAAAAGATTTTCCCAAAGGCAAATACCTTTTTACTTTGTGATACCTATAGGTCGGAAAGCAATGCAACGGGATTCCCGATTTTTACTTTGGGATTTGAACTTACACATGCTTTCATGGGACAAATGATTCCGACTTATAATGATTGGTTAGACCTTTTTAGTGATTTAAGTTGGAAATTAAATGAAACAATTGATATTGCTATTCCTTACAGCAAAATATTTAATTTACGCATAAGATAATAAAATGGAGGAGACCCCCAATAATAGAAAGTCGAAACTTTTTGAAATAATTGATAAAGAAGTCTCAAATATCAATATTGAAACTGCATCAATTAAGACTTTATCCGTAGATAATTTTGATGAGTTTTATGCCGAATCGGGGAATCAATTTATTCTTAATAAAATCAATAAGTTAATAGCGACTGCATCACCCAATTTGGTTTTCTTTGAACACTCATATTTTGCCTCTACAATCGAAAATAATAGAAACACAATTTTCATTTGCGTATGTTCTAAATCTCAATTAAGTAATGAGGGATTGCAAAATTTTCATCATTTCTTTTCAGAAATATTACCAAATGTTTTTGAAAAAAAATATCCAGTTCTATGGCATAAAAATTTTGCAGTAAAACCCGTGCAACCTTTATTTTACTTATCAACAAAAAAAGGGCTTTCAAAAAAAAAATCCATAAAAACCCTGATTACTAATAGCAAAAGTATAAGTGCTCACCTTGTTCAAAACATTCAGCATAAAGAAATGGAGAGCCTAAATGTGTATTTAGGTAATTATACTTTGTTGCATCACAATTTTGAAAATTTAAGAGAAAGTATTTTAAGAAATGAGGAGAGATCCGATTTAGCTGACAACAATAAAAAACTTAGGGAGGCTTATGATATAGTGTTTGAAAAGAAAGAAAATGAATATTCTTAACCCGTTGGCGGAGTTAATTTTTCGGTTGATGCGTTAAAAGATGTTGTGAAGTTGTCTTAGTTAGTGACTAAACCCACTAAAATAACATGCACAAC